>JAGLDP010000099.1 GCA_023145515.1 Bacteroidales bacterium | reverse complement strand
ATCTTTTAGGTTTTCCAAGGTAATAGCCACATTATTATATAATGCAATATCGATCTTGTTTTTTGTTTGCCATCCAATTATGAAAAAGAAAATAATAGAGGCAAAAAGATATAATCGAAAAGGAGCCACATGCCTAATTCTCTTACCTTCAATATATTCAGCTGATAATTTGCCGGGTTTAAATAACAAGTCTGGTATTGATCTAACTGCTCTCATGTCAAGTGCAAACATAGAGCCAAACATATCTGCGAAGAAATGGCCAATAGGTTTTTGCACTTCCTTTACTGACTGCCCGCAAGAAGGACAGAAATTGCCCTCAAAATAATAATTGCAGTTTTTACAGGTATACCAGACAAAAGAGTCTGTTTTACCTTGTACTTTTAAGTCCCGCCTTTTTCTCCTTTTTAAATTTAGGCCCATCTTTCAACTTCTATTACTTGCTAATTGTATTGTGTGCAAATCGGGAAAAGTTAGAGATAAATGTAGGGAATAATCGTGTATTAATTAACTTCAACCCTGAAAATTCAATACATGAAGCCCAAGCAAAATATCATTGATATCCTTAACAGCGAATATGGTCTGAGCGGTCATCTCACAAAAATGGTTGCTTACGAGGATATAAACTATCGTTTGGATACTACGGATGGGAAAAAGTTTGTTGTGAAAATCACTATGAATCCGGATGAGAGGGACTTTGCATTATCCCAAAATAAGGTTCTGCTTGATTTACCCGAAAACCTGGTCCCCAAACCTATACAAACAAAAAGCGGAGATTATCATGTTGATATTACTATCTCCGGAGTCTTACGTCCTTTGCGTGTTCTTTCGTTTATTGATGGTGACTTCCTGGGAGAAGTTAATCCGGATGAGGCCTTTTTTAGCAATTTCGGAAACATGTTGGGTAAGCTCGACAAAGAACTGGAACCATTGACAAACCCTATTCTAAAATGTCATAGTCATGAATGGGACCTGGCACGTTTTCAGGAGTTGAAGCCATTGACTGATTATGTTTCTGATTCTGAGCTTAAAAGGCTGGTACTGTTTTTCTTCATGAGGCATCGAGAAGAAGTAGCCTCTGTTTACCATCTCTTGCCCAAAGGATTGATTCATGGTGATGCAAATGAGTGGAATGTGTTGGTAGAAGGGCAAAAGGCAAAAGACAAAGGTTCTTTTACTATCAAAGGTTTGATTGATTTTGGGGATATGGTTTATTCGGCCCGGGTGCATGAAATTGCTATTGCCCTTGCTTATTCACTGAATTCAGAGAAAGATCTGATCAAATTTGCAGAAAAGTTTGTTAGTGGATATCACAATGGCCATCCTTTATCCCAACTAGAAATTTCATCGCTTTACTATTTGATTGCTGCCCGTCTCTCTACCATAATAATTCAGGCTGCAAGAAAGAGCCACGAACAACCAGAAAGTGAGTACCATCAGATCAGTGCAAAGCCGGCACAAAAATTATTAAGGGCCTGGATCAGGATAAATCCTTTAAGATTCGAGAGAGAGTTAGTGAATGCCTGTGGTATCGCCATCAGCACAGATAAAACAGGTTACTCAGATGAAATTGCCAGTAAGATTGTAAAACGAGAGCAATTTATCTCTGAGAGTCTTTCATTAAGCTATAGTGAGCCTATCGAGATGATTGGCTCTGCCCTTCAATATATGTATGGATCAGATGGAAAGACATATCTGGATTGCGTAAACAATATTCCTCATGTGGGTCACTGTCATCCTAAAGTGGTTGAGGCAGGTCAAAAGCAAATGGCCAGTCTGAACACTAACACCAGGTATATTTACGATAGCCTGAATGAATATGCTGAAAAACTTCTGGCAAAATTCCCTGATTCTCTTTCAAAAGTATTTTTTGTCAATTCCGGTTCAGCAGCTACTGATCTGGCCATCCGTCTGGCCAAAAAGCACACAAAACGAAAAAACTTTCAGGTTCTTGATCATGCTTATCATGGGAATATTAGCTCAGCAATTGAATTAAGCCCATACAAGTTTGATCGCAAGGGAGGGGACGGGAAAACTGACCATGTTAACATACTAAACTTCAAGCCCGAATCACAGAATCACGGAATCACAGAATCACAGAATCACCGATCCTTCGCTGCCTTCATTGCGGAGTCGATTCCCGGATGTGCCGGACAAGTTGTTTTGGATAAAGCTTTAATGCAAGAGCGCGTAAATTGGATTCGAGAGCAGGGTGGCATTTATATTGCAGATGAGGTTCAGAATGGATTTGCCCGGGTTGGCACTCACTTTTGGGGGTTTGAACTGTATGATGTGGTTCCTGACATTGTAATTCTGGGTAAACCAATTGCTAATGGTCACCCGATGGGGGCGATTGTTTGTTCAGATGAGATTGCCAAAAGCTTTGAAACAGGAATGGAATTCTTCAGTTCGTTTGGTGGAAATCCGGTTAGTTGCGAAATCGCCATGGCCGTTCTTGAGGTTATTGAAGATGAAGGACTCCAAGAGCATGCCAGGAAGGTTGGGGAGTTTCTTCTTTCTGAGATAAAGTCCTTAATTCTGGAGGTTCGCGGTTCTGGTCTTTTTCTTGGGATTGAATTTGTTAAAGACTTAGAGACTAAAGAGCCTGACCCTAAAACAGCTTCATATATTGTAAATAGCATGAAAGAAAAAGGTTTTCTTCTAAGTATTGATGGACCATATGAAAATGTGATTAAATTTAAGCCACCAATGTGCTTTTCAATGGAAAACGCAAAGGAGTTACTTACAGAATTCCGAAAGACGAATAACGAAAGACGAATAACGAATGACTAATGACTTCTCCAACTCAATAATCCCCCCTGAAAACCTCCCAACACTAGAGGCTGCTGACTTCAACCCTCTCGACCCTAAATACCTGAAACTTATCTATATTCGTTTAACTATTACAAGCGTGATCATGCTTCTTTCAGGCTTAGGATTTGGCTTACTTGTAAAAGATAAATTCCCAGTGTTTGCCTATTGGATAATTGGCGGATTTATGCTGATTTCTCTTGCCTATTCCTTTATTATTTCCCAACTGTCATTCCCATATCGTGGATACCTGATTCGCGAAAAAGACATCGCCTATAAGCAGGGATTGATCCGTTTTACACATACATCCATCCCGTTTATCCGTATCCAACACGTAGAACTTATTCAGGGTGTTATTGCCAAACAAATGAACCTGGCCACGATTAAGATTTTCACTGCAGGAGGAAGTTCTGATGATCTCAGCATACCGGGATTGCCAATAGAAAAAGCCAGGCAAATTCGTGAATTTCTAACCGGTAAAATCAGCTCCGATGACAAAGATTGATTTCAGTCAGCCCATGCGACAGTCAGTCAAGGGACTTTTTCTGATTTTCATTCAGGAGGGGAAGAAGGTGATTAAAACCTTTTGGCCGGTAATTGTTCCTGTTCTTCTCAAGAAAGGTTCTCACGACAAATTATTGATTATTGGAGTGATTCTCCTTGCTGGCATTTTACTCACTTTAATTCATGCTATTCTATACTTCAGGAATTACCGATTTCATATTAAAAATCAACAGTTCATTCTTAAAAAAGGCTACCTGAACAAGAAAATTCTGACCATTCCTTTGAATCGGATTCAGAATGTAAAAACCAGCCAGTCTGTGCTGCAACAATTTCTGGGTGTTATGAGCTTAGAGATCGATACTGCTGGCACTGCTCGAAAGGAATTAAAGATACATGCACTCTCCAAAACTCTCGCAGTTCAGTTAGCCAGGGAATTAAGTTCACAACTTGAAATTGAACAAACTACTGATGGGATCAATGAGGAAGAATCCGTTTCAGGGGAAGTCCAGATCCTGAGATTGTCCAACCGGGATCTTTTAAAAATCGGGATAAGTCAGAATCATTTCCGAACGATGGTAATTCTTTTACTTTTAGGCCTACAGTTTTTTAATAAGCTTGAAGAATACTTCGAAGAAAGAGCCAAAGAGTATTCTTATGAAATTTTACAGTTTCTTGGCGAATCCAGTTGGATGTTTTTCGGACTGTTAGTTCTGGTTTTCCTTCTGATTGCCTTCCTTTATTCTATGATCCGAACACTGGTATTGTTTTACGATCTCAGGTTTTTGAAGATGAAACAAACATATCGGATTGTTTCTGGTCTGCTCAACAAGAGAAACTTATTGGTACCATTTCATAAGATTCAGCAATTGGACTGGGAGACCGGTCCTCTGAAAAAACTATTTGGTATTTACCGGGTCAATATCCGGCAAGCTACCAGTGATCTAACCCCTGCAGCTCAATTAATAGAAATACCAGGATGTTTGAGTAAACACATCGAACTGATGAAAAATGACCTTTTTGGATCGGATGAATTGAAAGATCAGCAGGTCATCCATTCATCAAAGGTATATTTCAAAAGGAACTGGCTTTTTCTGGGCTGGATACCGGCAGGATTAATCTCACCGGCATTTTTCTTTGAATGGACATATATTATCCCTGCATTATTATGGATAGTGCTGATGGGTTTTTATTGCCAGCTCAAGCAGAGAAAAAGTCATTTTCAAATAGACAATCACCAGATTCGCGTTTCCTCGGGGGCTATTTCTCATAAATTCAAACAGATGGAATTTCATAAAGTTCAGCACCTACAATTCAGCCAAAGCATCTTTCACAAGAAACGTGGAGTAGCAAGTCTGAAAATTGGGAATGCATCCGGTTTTATCCGGCTTCCCTTTATTGACGACAAGGTTGCCAAATCACTGTATGATTACTTACTTTATTATGCTGAAACCTCTAACAAATCCTGGATGTAATGTATATTGGTGACTTGTTTCCGAATATTATTTTCAAATAATTCGAAAATTCCTATGGCCCCTCGTGTTTATCCTTATCGTTTCGTAATTCTGGGTGTTTTCATGCTAATCTCCATGGTGATTCAAATTCAGTGGCTGGCCCATGCTGCTGTTGCTCGCCCTGCAGAAGTTTTTTATTCAGGGCAGTTTAATCCTCAGTCATTCTTCAATATCGATTTTCTGGCTATGGTCTACATGCTGGTCTATCTGATTGTCAGTTTTCCGGCGTCCTATATTATTGATACATACGGCATAAAGGCAGGCCTTTGGACAGGGGCAATTCTTACCGGAGTGTTCGGACTTCTTAAAGCTGTGATGGCCTCAAGTTTTTTATGGGTGGTGATTGCCCAAATAGGATTAGCTATTGCCCAGCCATTTATTCTGAATGCCATAACTGCTGTAAGTGTACGATGGTTCCCGCTGAAGGGAAGGGGAATGGCTGCAGGAATGTCTGCTCTTGCGCAATACTTAGGGATAATAATTGCCATGCTGATTACACCAATGATAATTGGTTCCGATCCTGCCCTCCCCGGATATGGTGAAGGATTTGAAAGAATGCTATTGATTTATGGACTTATATCTGTGGGGGCTGCTGTCTTGGTATTGGTTTTCATCCGGGAACATCCACCTACTCCTCCTTCTGGTGAAGAATATGTTCGTCAATCATTTGGAACCGGAATACGAGGCATGCTCAAAAACCGGGATATGCTCCTGACTATCCTCCTATTCTTTATAGGATTAGGGATTTTTAATGCAGTGAGCTCGCTAACCGACGCCATTGCAGAACATACCGGAGTACAGGACTCTGATGGACTAATTGGCGGATTGATGCTTATCGGAGGTATCCTCGGAGCATTAATATTACCCACTCTGTCTGATAAATTTAGAAAACGAAAACTATTCCTGGTAATCTGCCTGGCCGGAATGGTTCCCGGAATATTCGGAATGGCATTTGCCCACAAAATAGCGGGTGATCCAGCAAGTATATACACATTGAATTTAATAAGTTCCTTCATCCTGGGCTTCTTTGTAATGAGTGCAGGTCCGATTGGTTTTCAATATGCGGCCGAAATCAGCTATCCAGCCCCTGAATCAGCCTCACAATCCATACTTTTGTGGGTAGGACAAGTAACAGGATTGGTATTTGTGGCAGGTATGAGTATCAGAGACAACCAGTATCTGGGCGACTTCATGACAATCTTCGCAGGACTATCTGTGATAGCATTGATCGGAGTATTAATGTTAAGAGAATCAAAAATGATAATAGAAAATAACTCGTGAGAATCAGCACCTTCAAACTCGAACGCTACTTCGCGGAATTTGAATTCTCAGTAAAATTCTTGCTAAGCAGTTCGGATTGTGAGCCTCTCATCTGTCTATGACTATCCCAGATCCTATTTCAGATTAGGCCTTGGTAGAGATGGCTTCAGTGATGGTCTTGAAGCACTAGAAAATTTCTTGAAATAACAATAAAAATATCCGGATTATGGCAAAAGATTGGAAAGATCGGCTTGGGGTTGTTTACTCAACTAGTAACGATTACGAATATAACAAAGACGAGCAGGAAGAAACAGAGACCCTGCCTCCTCAGCAACAAAAACTCATTGTGAGCCTTGATAAGCGCAAGCGCAAAGGGAAATCTGTAACCCTAGTTACTGGTTTTACAGGCAATGAAGATGATTTGAAGACTCTCGGTAAATTGCTTAAAACTAAGTGCGGTGTAGGCGGCACTGTTAAAGATGGTGAAATTCTTATTCAGGGAGACTTCCGGAATAAGATTGTTCAGCTATTAGCTGCAGCTGAATATAAAACTAAACTATCAGGCATTTAGAGTGTACTAACACTAAGGATATTACTATTATCTCAATCGAAATTAATGCACATATTGTTTCTTTCATGTTTGAAAGCAACAGAACTTATGGAAAAGAAGCTCCACTTTGAGGTTTCATTCAAAGAAAAACTTCAATTGAAAGTATTTGCCCGCACTAATGCTGTTAACGATGTTCACAAACTCAGTGTTTCAGATGTTGTTACAGACAGTACTGCGGTTGCAGATTTTACCGACATTCAGCATATTTAATGAAATCCTGTTAGATAAATGACGAAAATAGATGAACTAACTACCAAGGAATTGGTAGCTCTTATTGATAACAAGAACCTGAAAATCCTAGACGTTCGTCCTGTTGATGCATACAACGGATGGAAGCTTGAAAAGGAGTTTCGGGGCGGACACATAAAAGGAGCAAAATCATTACCTCTCAAATGGACAAAATACATGGACTGGATCGAAATAGTTCGATCAAAACATATTTTGCCCGAACATCAGATTGTTGTTTACGGATATACACCTGAACAAAGTCAAACCGTTGCTACGTTTTTCATAAAAGTAGGTTATCAGAATGTTTCTGTTTACAATCTCTTTATTGAAGAATGGGCTGTAAATGAGGGTTTACCCTTAGAAAGATTAGAAAGGTACAGGCAATTGGTTTATCCAGACTGGGTCAGGACTATAATTGAGGGCGGGAGCCCACTGGAACATAAGGGAGGAAAAACAGTAATCTGCCATGCGCATTACCGCAATCGTGAGGCATATCTTTCAGGACATATACCTGGCGCTATAGACATTGATACCTTAGCTCTTGAAGCACCTGAAACCTGGACCCGACGAACTCCGGAAGAGTTAAAAACATCCCTGGAAAAACACGGAATTACTGCAGATACTACTGTTGTATTATATGGGAAGTTTATGTCACCTGATAATGATGATGACTTCCCCGGTAGTGCTGCCGGACATATTGGAGCAATTCGTTGTGCATTTATTATGATGTATGCAGGAGTTAAAGATGTAAGAGTTTTAAACGGAGGCTTCCAGTCATGGAAAGATGCTGGTTATGAAGTTGAAACAGACGATGTGCTTAGAAATCCCATATCCGATTTCGGTGTAAGCATTCCTCAAAAACCTGAACTCGCAGTTGATATTCCTGAGGCAAAAGAAATGTTGAAATCAACTGATGCCAATCTGGTTTGTGTACGTAGCTGGCCAGAATACATTGGTGAAGTAAGTGGTTACAATTATATAGTGAAGACAGGACGTATTCCGGGTGCTGTTTTCGGAAATTGTGGCTCAGATGCATATCATATGGAAAATTACAGAAATGTTGACCATACCATACGGGAATTTCATGAGGTAATTGATATCTGGGAGGAAGTTGGAATTACTCCGGATAAACACCTTGCATTTTATTGTGGCACAGGATGGCGTGGAAGTGAGGCCTTTTACAACGCCTGGTTAATGGGCTGGCCCAGGGTTTCAGTTTTTGATGGCGGTTGGTTTGAGTGGAGCAATGATTCTGAAAATCCTTTCGAAACCGGAGTTCCGGAGCCTGTAAGCATAGATAACCATTTACCCAAAATAGGTATCAATAATGTGCAGAAAGAAATAATTACCGGACTCAAGGCCTTTCCCAAATATATCTCAAGTAAATTTTTTTATGATCCAAGAGGTTCAGAGCTCTTTGAGGCAATTACACAACTTGATGAGTATTACCCCACGCGAACTGAAAAAAGTATATTATCTACCATTGGGAAAGACCTGAACCTTGATTTTACTAATCTTAACATTATTGAATTGGGCAGTGGTGATCATTCAAAAATCAGTTTACTATTGCAACAAATTCCTATTGAAAAATTACCTTCAATAAAATATTTCCCTGTAGATATCAGTCAGTCTGCAATTGAAATGTCTTCAGCAAGTCTGGCCACTGACTTTCCAATGATAAAAGTACAGGGAATTGTAGCTGATTTCCTGCACCAGCTAAATCTCATACCAAAAACCGGAAAAAGACTTTTCTGTTTCTTTGGCAGTACGATAGGCAATCTCAACATTGCAGAAATCCAACAGTTTATGAAGCTCTTGGGAGAAGAAATGCAACAAGATGAAAGCTTTTTACTGGGAATGGACATGGTAAAAGATACCCACATATTAGAAAAAGCCTATAATGATGACAAGCAAATCACTGCGGAGTTCAATAAAAATATTTTAAACGTAATTAACAAGCTCGCCAATACAAACTTCAATCATTCAGAATTTGATCATCTGGCTTTCTATAATGAAGGTTTTAACAGAATTGAAATGCATCTGATAGCCAAAGCAGATATGATCATTAAGGTCAAATCCACAGATGCAGCCATTCTGATCAAAAAGGGAGAAACAATTCATACCGAAAACTCGCATAAATTCAATCATGATATCATCAGAACCATGGGTTACTGGGGAGGTTTAGAAACCGAAAGGATTTTTACCGATTCCAACAAATGGTTTAGTTTAGTGCATTATAAGAAGAAATGACGGTTATTCAGTTGCCCATGTATGCATACTTCTGGTTTTGGCAGCATGGTATAGAACGAGACACTAATTTCGACTATATTCGTAACTTTTTCGTATCTTTGATAAGATTAGACTATATTCTTAATAATAATGATCCAAAGAGAGCGATATCTTCATCGAATTATTCCATTTATCGACAAACCTGTAATCAAAGTAATCACTGGGATCAGGCGTTGTGGAAAGAGTACTTTGCTAAAAATGATCAGACAATCTTTTGTCGAGCAAGGTGTTCATGAAGAAAACCTGCTTCTCGTCAATAAGGATTCGCTGGAATTTAATTGGCTCGTGAATGCTCAACAACTGGCTCAATATGTTAAGGATCAATTTGCTAATAAAGATGGGGCTAAATATCTTTTTATTGATGAGATACAGGAAATTGAGGGTTGGGAAAAGACAATATCAGGATTGCTAACTGATCAAATTGCAGATATTTATATTACCGGATCAAATTCCCGACTACTATCTTCTGAACTCGCAACATACATTACAGGAAGGTATGTTGAGATTAACCTATACCCTTTAAGCTTTTCGGAATTTCTGTTGTTTCGAGGGGTGTCAGATCCGGATAAATGGGAATCAGAGTTCGGTTTGTTTATGAGATACGGGGGATTCCCAGGGATTCACCACATGGAATATGACGATGAAGTTGTTGGGCAGTACACTTCAGCGATAGTAAGTTCCATATTGCTCAAAGATGTGGTTGCCAGAAACAATTTGCGCGACATCGCACTTCTTGAGAGACTAACCAGGTTTGTAGCAGACAATTGTGGCAACATTACCTCATCCAAGAGGATTGCAGATTTCCTTAAATCTCAGCGCATTAAGGGTTCTGTTGATACAATCCAGGCCTATCTCAGCATGCTCACAACTGCATTCATCTTTCATAAAGTCAATCGCTTCGACATTAAAGGAAAACGTCTGCTTGAAATTCACGAAAAGTATTACGCCGGAGATATCGGACTGAGAAATAGCTTGATTGGATATAAGCTAAATGATATTGCCGGTCAACTCGAAAACATAGTGTATCTCGAATTATTATCTCGTGGATACCAGGTAAGCATTGGAAAAATAAATGATTTGGAAATTGACTTCATCGCGACAAAAAATAATAGGCAAAGCTATTTCCAGGTAGCCTATTTACTTGCCAATCAAAAAACAATTAATCGCGAATTTGGCGCTCTTGAAAAAGTCACTGACAATTATCCAAAAGTTGTGTTATCCCTGGATAAACATCTAAGCAATAACCGTAATGGCATTCAATGGATTAATCTGATTGACTTTCTATTACAGGACGTATAATCTTGCCGATAAATATGGATATTTATAAATACCTCCTCACCGGTGCAACCCTCGGCTTAGTAGCCGGCATATCTCCCGGTCCCATTCTTGCCTTAGTAATCCGTGAGAGTCTGCAGAACGGACGAAAAGCGGGTATGAAAGTGGCTACAGTACCTCTCTTCTCTGATCTGCCCATAGTTGCATTCACGCTTTTTCTTCTCACCCGGTTATCTGAATACGATACTATTCTGGGAATCATTTCATTCCTTGGCGCTGGCTTTATTCTTCTCCTGGCATACGAAAGTATTCGTGTAAAACCCATACAGGGAGAACTTAAAACCCCAAGATTTACCACTTTCTGGAAAGGAGTTTTCGCCAACTTTTTAAGCCCCCATCCTTACCTGTTCTGGCTTTTAGTCGGGTCACCCATGGTTATCAAAGCCTGGAATCTGACCCCTTGGGCCGGCATAGCCTTTGTGATAGGATTCTATGTATGCATTGTAGGTGCAAAACTTGTAATTGCCTGGATATCCGATAAATCCAAGAATATACTAGGCTCCAAAGGCTATCTGTGGGTGATCCGAATATTAGGTGCCATCCTCATTATTCTGGCAGTATTTTTGATCCGTGACGGAATCAGGTTTTTCGGAGAATAATTAGACTATTATTTTACTTGTCAAGTTTAACTGCTGTACCGTAGGCAAGTAATTCTGCTGCGCCCTGCATTACGGTAGAGGTAGTTAATCGCATACATACCACACCATCCGCTCCCATCTTCTTTGCATCAGCAATCATGCGGTCAATAGCCTGTTCGCGAGCCTCAGCAAATACTTTTGTGTATTCATCAATCTCACCACCAATAATACTTCGTAATCCTGCCAAAATATCTTTACCAATGTGGCGGGCTCTGATTGTATTACCCTTTGCCAAGCCAAGAGTCTGGGTTATTTTATATTCACTAAACTCATCCTGAGTAGTTACCAATACGTCATTTACTATTCTCATTTTTCTACATTTTTATCGTAATAATCATCTTCCTTGTTTCTCAGTCTATCTTTAAGCACTTTTAGGAATAAAAATCCAAATCCGGCAATAACAATAAATCCAATTAATCCCACTGGGAATGCTTCTACCAAGCCTTTTACTAGTAGATAAATCCATGCCCCAAGGGCAATAATTAGAAAAAAATAACCTAGTCGTTCAAGCATATCCGTAGTGTTTATATTTAGCAACTCAAGTTACCAATCTTTCGCGGGTTTTTTGTATCTTCACGATCCCAATGATAAATATAGCAAAAACGAGTAGAATTGCTTTCCTGATTGGTATAATATTTTCACTAATTTCTTGTCAGTCAGGGATCGATAGTCCAAATTTCATTTTTCTAATGGTAGATGATCTCGGATGGGGTGATCCAGGCTTTAATGGCAATACTGATATCCAAACCCCAAATATGGATCAACTTGCCTCTTCCGGCATTATTTTCAATCGGTTCTATTCTGCTTCTCCTGTTTGCTCCCCAACCAGGGCCTCCTGTTTAACCGGCCGGAATCCATACCGAATGGGGATACCTAATGCAAACTCAGGATTTCTTCCCAAATCAGAAACAACTATTGCTGAACTGCTAAAGAATGAGGGTTATGTAACCGGTCATTTTGGAAAATGGCATTTAGGCACCTTTACCAACCAAATAAAAGATGCTAATCGGGGCAAACCCGGTGATTCCAGTCATTTATCAGTACCATCTGATCATGGGTTCGACACCTTTTTCAGCACAGAATCAAAGGTTCCAACCTGGAACCCAATGGAAAAACCATTAGAATTTGATGAAGAAGCTGGAGAAAGTCTGAGGTATGGATGGATGGCAAGAAATACGGATGTTTCTGAATTATACGGTACCAGATATTGGACAGGCAGAAACGAAGAAGTTAAAGGTCAGCTTGATGGAAATGACACCGAGATTATCATGGACCAAGCCATGGAATTTATCTCGCAATCAACCCGAAATAAAGAAACCTTTTTCGCCGCTATCTGGACTCACACTCCTCATTTACCAGTAGTAATCGATGAGGAATATGCATTAAAATATCCGAATGAAGACTTTGCAAATCAGCTTTATTATGGATCAATTACAGCGCTTGATGATCAAATTGGTCGTTTATGGAATCAGCTCGACTCTTTGAATATCAAAGATAATACCTGCATATTCTTCTGCAGCGACAATGGTCCGGAAGTAAGAACACCCGGTTCAGCTGGTCCATTTCGAGGAAAAAAGAGAGATTTGTACGAAGGTGGTATTAGAGTCCCGGCATTTTGTGTTTGGCCAAAAGGTATTCAGGCCGGGCTAGAAATCGATTTCCCATCAGTTACATCCGACTACCTCCCAACAGTTCTCGAAATACTTAATCTCCAGAACCCTGAAAACATAATACTGGATGGCATAAGTCTATTTCCAGCAATACAAGGCACAGTAAATGAGAGAACATCACCAATAGGATTCCGATATCCGGGGAAAATGTCATGGGTAACACAAACCCATAAGCTAATATCAACTGATAATGGAGAAACATTTGAACTATACAACCTACAAAGCGACCCAGGGGAACAGACAAATATTATCATAGAAAATCCGGAGTTAACTGATTCATTGCAACATTCTCTACAAAACTGGCTTAACGATATCTCAAACTCTACTTATCACAATATCTCTAAGAAATGAATAAATTCCTGTCTGTCATATTAACCCTTACTCTATTCATCCCCCAAGGATTCTCACAAAAGTCAGACAGACCAAATATTCTTCTCATCTACTCAGATGATCAGGGCAGCATCGATCTGAACTGTTACGGAGCCACTGATCTTTACACTCCACATCTGGATAAACTGGCATCCGATGGCATCCGATTTACTCAGTTTTATGCAGGATCATCAGTATGCTCCCCATCCAGAGCAGCACTAATGACTGGTATGAGTCCGCAAGCCGCAGGCTTACCCGGCAATACATCTTCTCAGCCCGGACATCCAGGAATGCCGGGAGATAGAGTCACTATAGCAGAAATCCTTAAAGAGGCTGGCTATGCCACTGCCCATATCGGCAAATGGCACATGGGATATTCTGACGACACTGAGCCCCTTGCCCAGGGCTTTGATTACAGCTTCGGGCATATGGGTGGCTGCATTGATAATTACTCACATTACTTTTATTGGAACGGACCAAACCGCCATGACCTCTGGGAAAACAATGTGGAAGTTTATCAGGATGGAGAGTATTTTCCGGATCTTATGGTTGAAAAAGCTACAGGATTTTTCAAAACTCACCAAGATCAGCCTTTCTTCATGTATTTTGCTATCAATCTGCCCCATTATCCACTGCAGCCCTCTCCAAAGTGGAGAGAATATTACAATGACCTGGAAATGCCCAGAAGAGATTATGCAGCTTTTATTTCTGTTGTGGATGAGCGAGTTGGACAATTAATCTCTTCTCTGGAGGAGTTAGGACTCAGAGAAAATACAGTAATCATTTTCCAATCTGATCAGGGACACTCATGTGAGTCAAGAGCTTTTAGCGGCGGAGGAAATGCTGGTGAATTCAGAGGAGCAAAAGCATCGCTCTTTGAAGGAGGCATCAGGGTTCCGGCTATACTAAACTGGCCTTCATATTTACCCAAAGGGCTTACCAATAATGTTGCCAGCATCAATTACGACTGGTTCCCCACCATTGCTGAATTATGCGGTGTAAAAACTATTCCTTCTACGGTTGAGGGTAAAAGTCTACTGCCGATCCTTGAAAATCCTATAGCCAATCACCACGACTCATTCAGGTGGAAATTGGGCCGACAATGGGCTGTTCGGCAAGGGAAATGGAAACTACTTGGCAATCCTACAGATCCTTCAGGAAAATATCCCATTCACGGAGAACAAGATCAGCTATTTCTGGTAAATTTGGATAAAGATATTAGCGAAAAAGATAATCTTGCCGCGAAGTATCCCGGAAAAGTAGAAGAACTTAAAAAACTTTATCTCGATTGGGAATATGGATTTGAAAGGGATATACCACAAAAACTAGCTCCCTTAAAAAATCTGGCTCTTGGTTCTCAAATCAATGGCACAAAACCACACTCAAGCTATACAGGTAAAGGATTGAGAAGCCTCTTAAATAACGAAAGAGGAACTGGTAATATTCAGGATGGAGAATGGCTGGGCTTTGAAAAGAATGATTTCACAGCTGAGATCTTACTTAATAATTCCATAAAAGCAAAAACTATTTCGGTCCGATGTTTGCAGGATTTAGGAAGTTGGATATTTTTGCCACCTGAAATTGAGCTGTGGCTTATCACTGAGGAAGGAAAAGAAATCTATTTGGGCAAACAAATACGTCCGGATAATTATCAAAAAACAGATCATACCGTTCACACCTTCAGCTTTAAAGCCAAGCAAACAATTAGCTCACTGAAAATTAGAATTGTTAATCAGGGCGAATGTCCCAAATGGCATGCTGGAAACGGAGGGAATGCCTGGTTATTCATTGATGAGATACTCGTAGAATAAACAGAAAAAATGAATTATTTTTCAAAATTATATAGAAGTTCAATATCGGAAGACATCTCAACTAAGCTGCTTGAAGTATTGCTTGATGAGAACCCCAGGCTAAAGCAGATTATCACAAATGCTGCAACTCCTGCAGAATGTCTTACTGGAATAAGACAATGGGTAGAAGGAGAACTTCGCAAATCACCTCATGGATATAAGTTTTACCGGCATGAATCATTTGACCGGAAAGCATTTGAAGAACTGGCCTGGGAAGATTTGGCATCACTTCGAATACTGGAGTACATTAATCATGATGGGTACGAATTTGAGGACCTTAACCTCCGGGGGAAAATGGTAGGCTCAAAACCTTTCACCCAACTATGGGAGGAAGTACACCAAGAAGGCACCAGATGCACCCCTGATTATTACGAAGATATATTAAAGCTTTTCAGGCAGTTCAGAGGTGAACTAATACTTGAAAAGCCAGACCTGACTACTATTACAAGATGGATAAATCGTTGGCCGGATGGTTTAGACGAAAAAATCCAGGTGATCAGAAAACAAAATAAGAACCGCATAATTAAAGTGTTCATTGAAAAAATGGACTCTGGTGTCATTAGTAGTTCAAAATACTTCTTCGCAGAAGGTTTAACAAGAGCAGAAAAAATTGCCCAGGTTGAAAAGTGGTGGCACAAGGCCAAATTCCATTTGAAATTCGCCGTAAGAAATCCTGATGATCTTAATCTTTATCTTGGAAATTCTCTCGATCGGGATACAATGGAGCAGTTATACAAAGCGCGGGATAAAGGGATTCCATTTTTTGTTAATCTGTACTATTTGTCATTACTGAACGTAAATCCATCAGCTTACGCTGAGGGTAAAGACCTTGCTATCAGGGATTATGTATTTTACAGTAAAGCTTTAGTTGAAGAGTACGGGCATATTGTTGCATGGGAGAAAGAAGATGAGGTTGAACCCGGCGTACCAAACGCAGCCGGTTGGATATTGCCAGGCTCGCACAATATCCACAGAAGATATCCCGAAGTGGCAATTCTGATTCCCGATACTGTTGGAAGAGCATGCGGCGGACTATGTGTTTCTTGTCAACGGATGTATGATTTTCAAAGAGGCAACCTGAATTTTAACCTCGATAAACTTCGTCCGAGAGAAACCTGGGATGAAAAACTAGAACGCTTGTTGAAATACTGGGAAGAAGATTCTCAACTACGGGATATTCTGATCACAGGTGGAGATGCTTTGATGAGTTCCAATAAATCTCTGGAAAAAATCCTTACCGCTGTACTCAAGATGGCAGAGAGGAAAATCAATGCTAACAAAAAACGACCTGATGGAAAGAAATATGCAGAAATGCAACGGATCCGTCTGGGAACCCGCCTACCAGTTTACTTGCCGCAGAGAATTAATTCAGAACTAATTCATATTCTGAGAGACTTCAAAATGGAAGCTTCTAAACTAGGAATCAAACAGTTCTTTATTCAAACTCATTTTGAATCTCCGATGGAATTAACTGTTGAGTCTGCTGAGGGCATACGTAAACTAATCTCGGCTGGCTGGACAGTAACCAACCAGATGGTGTTTACTGCTGCAGCTTCTCGAAGAGGACACTCAGCTAAACTCCGCAAGGTTATGAATGATCATGGGATAATCAATTACTACACTTTTTCTGTAAAAGGATACGTAGAAAACAGTTATAATTTCGCCACTAATGAGCGGGCTATACAGGAGCAGCTTGAAGAGAAAGCCTTCGGAAAAATCCCTAAAAGATATAGCAAAGAGATTGCAAAGTACTCTGAAGATGCTGAGAATATCGTAGAAAATATCGCTGAGCTTAGAAAACAGATCGGAGTACCATACCTGGGAACCGACAGAAATGTATTGAACCTGCCTGGCGTTGGTAAAAGCCTCACCTTCAAAACAATAGGCATTACCAGATTCGGTAGGCGAATTCTAGAATTTGATTATGATAAAATCCGCAAGCATAGTCCGGCAACAGAAGAACTGGAAAAAGTAATTATTATTGAATCAAAATCTCTCCGTCAGTATTTGCTTCAGCTAGAAGAGTATGGAGAAGATCCGGAAGAATACGAAAGCATTTGGGGGTATTCAGTAGGCGTTACAGAACGCCCGAACCCAATGTATTCTTATCCTGAGTATTCATATAAGGTTACTAAAGAGTATACCCATCTGGGTGAGGTGTGATTCCTTTTACTCAAGGTACCTGACCTTAACTCCAAACTGAACATTGAAAGTAGAACCATCCGTTTTCTGTCCACAGTGATCAATTGAACAAGCTGCGTACATTGCAATTGGTTCTCCCTTGTCATTAATCAGAAATTGAGGCCGCTCGAGATTTGAAACTTTTATACTGGATCCATCGATGAGTGGTAATTCCTTCAATGCAAATAAACGTTGTGGATGCAACTCCCAATGAATTCCATCCGGTGAAATCATTGTTGCCAGTCCGGGATTATCCCCAGTAAAATGCCCTCTGAAATCCTTGAAAACCGCATAGAATAACTCCGATTTGGGATGATACCATACATAAGGATCTTCTGCACTTGCTAATTCACCCTCAGGAGTACGAAGCTCAAACATGATTTGATCCAGTGGTTCAAACGGACCAGTAGGATCATCTCCAATTGCCACCCCATGCACTCCCCGCCAACCAGGATCATACAGGTTACCCTTAAAATACAAAAGGTATTTCTGATCTGAGGGACGATATTCGACGGTTGGATTGACCATGATAAGGTTGTCAGGCAAGGCAATAGTCCCCTCTGGCGACGGGTCAATAACATTCTCAGCTTTTACCCTGGTTCTTGCTCTCATTAATGGACTTACGGGCCTGATAAAATTCCCATTTATCAAATCCTCAAGTTGATCAACTTCAATCACAGCAACTGATTGAACCTGTTGAATACGATTGCGAGCATTCAATCGGGCTCCGGGATCTCCTTTCGAACGTTCACCAGGATCACGACTACCAATATAATAGAGATAGTATTTATCATTAAACTTCTTAATATGGGGATTATGGACTCCCTGGGCATCCCAGGCATCTGCATTGCCATCGGCAGAAGCGCCTTTGAGAACAATCTTCTGGAATTCAAATCCCCGATCAGGATAATCTGAGCTCGCATATGCAATTTTTGAACTTAATAACCAGGAATCAGAAAATTTAGGCATACTGTCACCGGAATCAAAGATTGCATAAAACATATGGAATCGACCATCTTCTCCTTCTACTACTGAGCCACCCCACACGAAATACTGATCATCAGTTAGCACCGATACGCTGACAGGTATTTGCTTATTGCTATCAGAGAAGGACTCAACACTGATAGGCTCGAGGTCGAACCCCATAATATCTCCTGAATGAGGAGAACAACTAAAACAAGATAAGACAAGGATGATAATAATCTGATAACGCATAGCTAGCAAGATTTAGCCTCAAATCTAATCAGGAAAATGCATTTTTCGTATACTTGCAGTTAAAAATTCAGAAAAGTGAAAGCAATTCATCTAATAAAATACGGCGAAAGCAATCAAGCTTTTGAAATTCGTGAAGCCCCAATGCCTCAGGTTAAGGCCGGGGAAGTATTAATAAAAGTTGCAGTATCAGGACTAAATTTTGCCGATGTTATGGCCAGAAGAGGCCTTTACAAAGAGGCTCCACCCCTACCCGCCGTTCTGGGTTATGATGTTGCTGGCAGCATAGAAGAAATCGGAGAAGGTGTTGAGGGATTGGAGAAAGGACAAATGGTTACGGCCATGACTCGATTCGGCGGGTACGCTGAATATGTCACAACAAATGCAGCAGGAGTTGAGGCTATACCACAAGGCTGGGAACCGTCAAAAGCGACTTCTCTGACAACTCAAGCTTGCACTGCAGTTGTTTGTGCTGAAGAAGTTTTAAACCTGTATCCGGGTGATAAAGTACTGATCCAGGCAGCCTCAGGGGGAGTCGGGCGAATTCTGATACAATTAGCTAAACATAAGGGATGTACCGTATTTGCAACCGCTTCAACAGGAAAACAGGAGTATCTGAAGGAAATGGGAGTTGATTATCCCATTGATTACTTAACTGAGGATTTTTCTATCAGGATACCTGAGATTCTAGGAGAAGAAAAGCTCGATGTAGTTTTTGATAACCTGGGTGGCAAACGTTATAAGCAAGGTCTTAAACTGCTTGGTCCGGGTGGTAAAATCGTATCCTACGGTGCTGCTGATCAAAACAAAGGAAACAAAACCAGCAAATGGGGAGCCATCAAAGTTGGACTAGGCTTCGGTTTTCATAGTCCTATTGGCTTAGTTGTTAAATCTCAATCCATGATAGGGGTCAACATGCTCCGAATATCTGATCACAAACCCCACATTCTCAGAAAAGCCCTGACCAGGGTAATCGAACTTTGCGAGTCTGGCATCATTGATCCCCGACTTGATAAAACATTCTCTGTTGATCAGATTGCAGAAGCACATGAGTATCTTGAGTCACGGCAGTCGAGGGGGAAGGTTGTGGTTGTTTGGTGATACAATATCAAAGCTCTTTTTTCAATTTCTTTTTCAATACATTTTTTCATACATAGCCCTTCTTTTGGCTATTATTTCTATTCTACAATTATCCAACCAGAATTTTCTGGTATTGTTATCCCAAAATAATCAGCACGTGGCCTGTTGATTATTTTAGAACTTTGATGTGGATTTTCTACAGCAATATCGGCCGGATCTTCACCATCCAATATTCTTAAGGCTATTGCTACGGCAGCGGCTCCCTGTGTGCTTCCAGATTTGAAAACACCACATAATGCTCCATCAATAACTCCAAAATCGAAAGAACAAAACTCAGGAAGATTATTATTTTCAGTTGTCCATTGCATAACATCTGACGGGATCAAACTTTCATTTGTATCAACATCTAACAGAGTATTGTATACTAAAATTCCAATTGCATCTACCTTGTCTTGTAGTTCAGTGACTTTAGCCTTCCACAAACCATAATCGTTTGTTGCAAAAGTCTCAGTTACTTCAACTGAAAGGTTTGCCCTGTCAAGCTCTTCCAACACTCCTTGTGCCGTTGGGCTATCATCTGAGATGAAGGCAACTTTTTCAACATCAGGAAGCAGCTCTTTTAAAAATTCAATCATTCCCGTATATGAAACCCGCTCTATGCATCCGGTAATATTTGTTGTAGGAAAACCATAAAATGATGGTTCTTTGTTCATACCGGTAAAAACAACCGGAAGATCATCTCCAATAAACTGTTTCCCTATTAATTCACAGGCATTATCATCTATAACAATCAAAAGGTCAGGATTATAAGATTCAATTCTTAGCATTGCACTATCAGTAATAGTGGTTTTCCATTCTAAACTTGTTTTCCTTTTGGTATCCATATAGAACTTTTCTACAACAACATCCTGCCCTTCAAATGATTCATCTATTCCTTCACTTAAACTTTCAACCCAGGCATATTCCTGATGATAACTAAAAACAATAAAAACTTTATTACTCTCCTCTGACTTTTTACAAGACCATACTGCAAGCAATATGACCATTATAATTACAAATTTTATTTCTTTCATAATTGCTGGTTTAGTGGATAATAATAACCTCGGGTCTGTCGCATTTGATAAGTAAAAAACTAAGGTAACAATAAAGCTGCCAACATAGCCAGGCCGTAGAATCAAAAACCCAGAATTGCAGCTCGCTTATTTAGAAGACTTCTGTACTTGTCTTTCATCTCTGCTGAAAGAAAGCTTATCTCAAGCAATTCAGCCCAGGCAGGTAGCGCTGCTTGAATTGAACCTAATGTCTGATCAATAATTCTGTTTGTGAGTTGACACCGATCTTTACCGAAGTAATTGACCAGAACATCTTGATTCAGATTGCTCTTCTTTCCTTTTAGTGGCAAGGCGATCTCTTCTATGTTTCCCTTCAATACTATGGAACTATTCAAGAGATCGTAAGCTGGTGATAGTTCAACTTTTCCATCCCGGGTGATTACGGAGTAATTCTTAAGGTGCATATCCTCATTCCCAACCAGAAAATTGAAGAGCACCAGTTTAAAGAGTTTAGATTTTTCAACTGCAGGAAAGGTACAGTACTCATCGATTAATCTAATCAGCTTTTCCATTGAGTAATTATACTTTGTATATCTGCTAAGTCCTGCCAGCTGAGCAAAATCTTCAACAGCTATTCTGTCTTTTTGACCTTTCCGATCAAAACGCTTTATGAAATAGTGCAAAGAACCACCTTCAGAATAAACTAAACCATGTATAGGGACTTCAATATCAATAAGTGAAGCCAATTTCATTGTCAAATCTTCATTTTGTGGCAGTTCTTTGAAATTTGGATGCTGTGGTTTCAATATGAACCTTCCACGCTTGTCAGCAATTTCAAAAACACCGTCCTTGATATTGAGTACCATACTAAGCTTTGGTTGAACACCCTGGATTGACATTCTTGTTGCCCTTTCCATAGCTTCAGTCAGTAATTGCTCACTTGAATAATTTATCAACTGCAACTGTGTCAGTTTGGGAGATATTAGTCTTAAACCGTTTTCACTGTATTGAAGATCTCCACATAGCTCATATGTTATAGGGCAGCGATTCATGTGCCCATCTCCTTAACGCTTACATTACCAACAAGATCATCACCAACGGCAATGAGTTGAGCGAAAAAATCATTTCTATCGATTTTCCCAAACTTCAATAAGCCATCCAATTGATGTCCTTCTGGCAATAGTCCATCAAAAAAGGAAGGGAAGCTGTCAAATTCAAAAACACCGTGATCCAGAGGCATAGTAAGAGACACAGGGGGTCCTGTATACCCCTTTGTATATTCGAAGACATAACGTTTTGAAAAAACTAATTCTTTCAGAATCCCTGCTTCCTGTCTGTTAATAGATATCCGGGCTATTCTCATTTGAATTTATTGATTCATTAAAGGACTGGTTAACTGAACTTTAATATTCAGAACATTCAATATCTTTCTAATTGTATCAAGGCGAATTGTCTCCTTGCCCTTTTCAATATCAAAAACAACAGTTTTGCCAACGCCAGCCATCTCCGCTAATTGTAGCTGGCTTAACCTGGCTGCCTTTCGATGCCTCTTGATAACACTTGCTAATACAGTTGGTTCCAGCATAATATTATTGTTTTAGCGGTAAAAATAATCAATTAGCTCATTAATTACAAATCTAATCGCTATATTTTACCGCCCTAGGAGCAATATTATGCTGTTTGTGAAATATTTCTTCATTAATACGCCATAATTACTGCTCAGACAGTATAAGCAGACAAGCGACTTACTCCACTAAAATGAAACCGAATAAAAAGCTTTTGAATAAGCCGTAAATATCCCGTAGCCATTTTCGATATTGCAAAAAATCTGAACCGGTTCAGCAAAGGGATCATTTATTGCCTTATAATACTCATCAATAGACTTCTTATATAGATAACCAGCTTTATTAAATGAGATTAATTCAACATAATAGACCTTATCCCTTCGGGCATTCCAATCTGCAAACTCAACTTTCAGCTGATAGCCTTGTCCAGCAAAAAAAAGATCACGAAACAATAGATAGATATTATTATCCCCGTCGTTCTCAATAGCTGAATCATCACTAGAAATCCTTACTGGCCTTCTTTCAATCCAATATACAAGCGAATCTTCACGCTCAGAAAAAACACTATCATAATAAAAAACCGACAACGAATAGTAATTCTCTATATCGGCTTGATCTGAAAACCTGATATTAAAACTTCCTTCCACATTTCCTCCGTAAAATATTCTGCCTTCGTGATCATCCCATTCATAAAAGGAGGAATCCTTGACAACTACCGAAGCTTCAGAAATCAGAATCTGCTGAGGCACAATTTCTTCTGACAATAATGTATTCTCAAAATCTGGCGAGGAAACTTCAATAGAATATTTTTGTCCTGATTCCGGCAGGTTATTCTCTGTGCGATACCAACCATCAGTATCTTGTTCAGAAAGTGTTTCAATCAAAAGATCGCCCTTAAATAGCTTGATTGTAGCATTATCAATGAGCTTCATTTCAGCATTATCAAGAACAGACAAACTTTTACTCACCTGGAATTCCCAAATAGCACCCTCACTAAAAGAACAGTTAACAACAAGCTGAGAAGGACGTAACGGAAAATCCTCAATCTTCTCAGTGGTTTCACAGGCAATAAAACTAAAAATGGACAAGCAGGATATTATAATTATATGTTGAGTTTTCATACTATTTCACATTAAAATTTAAAACTCCAGGTTACTGAAGGGATCATTGGGAATAAGCTTACCCGACGAAGGGCACGATTTCCCCTACTATCCCAACCAATATAATAGTAAAACGGATTCTTTCGGTTGTAAGCATTGTAAACACCCAGAGTCCAGGTTGACTCTCCCCATTTGGTCTCTGTTGTTTTGTTAACACTCACATCCAAACGATGATAATCAGCGGCACGCACAGAATTTCGCCCATCCATATGCTGGATTTCTCCGGTAAAAGGATATGCACCCGGATCAAATGCATAACTAACACGGCCTGAATCAAAAATCCCGGTCGAACCATAACCGCCAGAATTACCAAAGTATCTTTCTGTGGCGAGAGTATGCGCAGTACCTGTTCCATAGACCCAGCTGACAGAGAAATCCCACTTATCGTTCAAGGGACCACTTAGCACCACTGAAACATCATGTCGCCTATCGTATTTATAGGGAAAGACTTTACCCTCATTAATACTCTCAAACTGCCTGTTGGTCCATGATAAGGTATATCCTACAAAGCCGGTCAGCTTGCCCAATCTCTTTTCAAAAAAGAGCTCACCTCCATAAGACCATCCCTTGCCCGATTCAACTTTGTCTTCCCAATCGGTTTCCATTCCCATAAAGGAGGCTCCATCTTTATACTCAATCAGGTTATCCATAGTTTTATAGTAGCCCTCGATAGACAATCGATACATATCAGTAAAGGTTTTGGTAATACCAATGGCCCCCTGATGTGACTTTTGAGGCATTATTTTATCTGTGGCCGGCACCCATAAATCAGTAGGCAAACCAATATTATTATTAGTTAGCAAATGAATATACTGCTCCATCTTGGCGTATGAAGCTTTCACAGACCATGTTTCATTTAGCAGGTACCTGGCTGAAATTCTAGGCTGCAGTGACTGATAGTATTTCTCATTAACCAGAAAGCCTGAATAGTGTAATCCAATATTTGCTTTTATTCTGGTTGAAATGGCCCAATCATCCTCCACATAAAGAGAAAATTCATCGGCATGAATATTCTGTTCTCCCATTGTTGTATCAATATCTCCCACCTCAAGATTCTTCATTTTAAAAACCGAGGCTCCTGGTTTAAAGGTATGATTGATAAAGTTGGCCCCAAAGCGAATGAAATGATTGGATTGGGGAATGTAGTCGAAATCTATTTTGCCTGCAAAATCCTCAATACCAGATACAAAGCTTAGAGAATTGAGTTCATTTGTTGTTACTCCTCCACTTTCAACGTATGACTCCATGCTGCTTTTAACACCAAAATCATAATTACTATATGTTAATGAAGCATTGCTGAAGAGCTTAGAATTATATTGATGATTCCAGCGTAAAGCAGAAGTAATATTACCCCAACCCAAACTGTTGCTTGATTGCTCTGTAAACAGGTCACCATCATATAAATAGGTATACGGACTCTGCTTTCTGTAAAACTTATCTTCTCCGGTATAAACACTTAAGTACAAATGATCTTTATCAGAAATTTTGTGATTAATCTTTGCATTCAAATCATAAAAGAAATAGCCTTGTGAAGTATATTCATCACCTTCAGCAGCTCTGAGAATGGGTTGAATCAGATAATCCAAATAAGTTCTGCGAGCCGATACAATAAAGGAGGTTTTGTCTTTAATAATTGGTCCTTCAAGTGTCAGTTTGGATGAGATCAATCCGATTGATCCTGTTCCTTGAAATTTCTTAGAATTACCTTCTTTCAGACTGATATCCAGAACGGATGATAATCGTCCTCCGTATCGGGCCGGAAATCCCCCTTTAATCAGCTTAACATTATTAATAGCATCAACATTAAACACTGAGAAAAATCCGAAGAGATGTGAGGCATTGTAAACCGGTGTACCGTCGAGGAGAATAAGATTCTGATCAGGACCACCTCCACGAACATACAATCCACTAGCTCCTTCTGTACCAGACTGAACGCCAGGCAATAGCTGAATAGCCTTAATGATATCTACCTCACCAAACAATGCAGGAATCTGCTTGATGGTTTTAACTGACAGATTAATAGTACTCATTTGGGTTGATTCTACAGCTTGCTCCAGCCTGTCTGCCTTAATTTCAACCTCATCCAATTCTAGAGTAGCTTGCAATTCAATATTCAGCTGTACACTTTTCTGAAGATCAATCTTCCTTTCCTCCGCATTATATCCCACATAAGAAAATATGAAGTCATACTCACCCTGTGGAACCGTAAGACTAAAAAAACCATAAGCATTTGAAGTTGTGCCTTTGAGGTTTGCTTTGTTGTAAATATTGGCTCCAATAAGTTTTTCACCTGTCTCTGTATCCTGAATATAGCCACTTAGGGTATAATTCTGAGCATGTGCAACATAGGAACTCATTGAGATTACAAGCAAAAATGCAAGTGTTGTTTTCATAATTCAAGAGTAGGTAATTCTTATCACAAGAAACGAAATCAAAAACATCTTATTGTACTATTAATATCTTTCTTCTATACTTTTGTTTCTTTGCTTAAAAATATGAAAGCACGTAATATTTGTACCATTATTATTACTCTCATTCCCCTGACAATTTTTGCTCAGGATATTGAACATTATAGCTTACTCTCTGATTCCACTATTAAGGGCCAGCAAAATATTCATATTCTTGAATTTGATCTGGATGAAATGGGAGCTCTTTTTGAGTTAGACCTAGCCTGGTCTGATTCCATTCTTATAACTACCAGCGAATTTGCAGAATCAAATCAGTCGCTTGCAGCTATCAACGGAGGATTCTTTAGTATTAAGGATGGTGGTGCGGTCACTTACCTGGAATATCATGGCAAACAGGTTTCAAACAGGTCATGGCGGGGAGATCTACCCGTAGAACAAAAAACCAACATGAATGCGGCTTTGATCCTGGCAAAGGATGGAGAACTGAAAATTGAGAACATACGCAGTTCAACAGAATACCTGAATTCTGATGAAGAGCAATGGGTAATGACTGCAGGCCCTATGCTTATTCAATCTGGAATAAAATCAGAATTATTGAATGGCAGCTTTACAACAAAAAAACATCCAAGAACCTGCGTCGCCCTAACTACAAATTCACTCTTACTTATAACTATTGATGGCAGACACGAAGAAGCCCGGGGGGCCAGTCTAACAGAGCTACAGAATTTCCTGATTAATCTCAACTGCATAGATGCAATGAACCTCGATGGAGGAGGATCAACCACCCTCTGGATGAATAACGAAGTGATTAACTGTCCGTCAGACAACAAAAAATTCGACAATAAAGGAGAAAGAAAAGTAGCCAATATTATACTAGTTTTGTCAACTATTTAAAAAGGCAGGAAGGCAAACGAACGACGCCTCACTGATAACTGATAACTATTAAAAGAAATGTGCGGAATTGTAGGAGTATTTGAGCTAAAGAAAGAAGCCGGCAGTTTAAGAACCCAGGTGCTGGAAATGTCAAAAAAACTAAGACATCGTGGTCCTGATTGGTCTGGGATTTACGTGGGAGAGAAAGCTATTCTTGCTCATGAAAGATTATCTATAGTAGATCCCGAATCCGGCAGACAACCATTGTTTACCAAGGATCGTAAGGTAGTATTGTCAGTGAATGGAGAAATTTTTAATCATCAGGATATCAGGAGCAGACTAAACGGATCATTTGAGTTTCAGACACATTCTGATTGCGAGGTCATATTAGCTTTATATCGGGAAAAGGGAAAGGATTTCATTGAGGATCTCAACGGACAGTTTGCCTTTGCCTTATACGACGAGGAAAAAGACATTTACCTCATCGCCAGAGATCATATTGGCATCAACCCTCTCTATATGGGATGGGACAGGCTCGGGCAATTTTACATTGCCTCTGAGCTCAAAGCTTTAGAGGGAGTCTGCAACAAAATCCAGGAATTTCTACCCGGTCATTATTTCTATAGTCCGGAGGGAGAAATGAAGCAATGGTACAAAAGAGACTGGCAGGAATATGAGGCAGTTAAAGATAATTCAACAGATATAGAACAAATTCGAGAAGCCCTTGAAGATGCTGTTCACAGGCAGTTAATGTCTGATGTTCCGTATGGAGTTTTATTATCGGGAGGACTAGATTCATCAGTAATATCAGCCATTGCTGCCCGGTATGCCCGTAAACGAATAGAATCAGGTGACACAAAAGAAGCATATTGGCCGCGTTTGCACTCCTTTGCCGTTGGATTAGAAGGATCTCCGGATTTGGAGGCCGCAAAGAAAGTAGCTGAATACCTGGATACTGTTCATCACGAGATTCTTTTCACCATTGAGGAAGGACTGGATGCACTACGGGATGTGATATACTATCTAGAAACATACGATGTGACAACCATTCGGGCTTCTACGCCAATGTACCTGATAGCCAGGGTTATAAAATCCATGGGCATCAAAATGGTCTTATCTGGTGAAGGAGCAGATGAGATATTCGGGGGATATCTGTACTTCCATAAGGCACCCTCACCCGAAGCACTGCATATCGAAACAAACAGGAAACTATCAAGACTGCATTTATATGACTGTCTCAGGGCAAATAAATCTCTATCTGCATGGGGTGTTGAAGGTCGGGTTCCCTTCCTGGATAAAGAATTTCTCGATATTGCCATGCGTCTGAATCCAAAAGATAAAATGGCAGGAAACGGAAAAATGGAGAAGTGGCTGGTAAGAAAAGCATTTGAATCATATCTGCCTGAAAGCGTTGTTTGGCGTCAGAAAGAACAATTCTCTGATGGTGTCGGTTACAATTGGATAGATACCCTGAAAGATTTAACAGCAAAGAAGGTAAGCGACGAACAAATGAAAAATGCTGGCTTCAGATTTCCAATTAATACTCCACGAAGCAAAGAAGAATACTATTTCAGAGCAATATACGAGGAGCATTTTCCTTCAGACTCTGCAGCATCCTGTGTTCCATCCTCACCATCCATAGCATGCAGCACACCTGAAGCTTTAGAGTGGAACAAACAGTTAAAAGATAATGTGGATCCTTCTGGCCGGGCTGTTGCAGATGTTCATAACAACGGAAACTGACGTCATTCGTCTTTCGTCATTCTGCATTCTGCATTCTGCAATCTGCATTCGACTTTTAGGCTTGCTCCAGTCGGTGGATCTTTCCGAAGCGCTTGGTCATATAGCCAAAGGTAAAAGTTGTAAAAAACGAGAACAGTGCGTATACCAGAGCTGGCTTGGCCATTTCTTCGCTGCCTAGTATTGTACTGGTAATCAAAAGGGCCAGTGTGGTATTTTGCAATCCAACCTCAATGCCAATTGTAACACAGGCCTTATGGTTTGATAACATTCCCTTTGCCAGGTAATAACTGAGTACCATTGAGAGGATATGCATAGTTAGAGCAATAGGAAGTATCTCTTCAACTTCGCCCCATACAATTCCGCTTCCTCCCTGCGAACTGGGGGCAAAGAACTTAATAGTGAAAATTGCTGCTAGCAGAACTATACTGACATATTTAAGGGGGCGCTGTAGTTTGATTACAAGATGAGGAATTTGTTTCCTCACCCACATACCAGCTAAAACCGGCAATAGAATGATAAAAACTACCTTAGTTAATGTAATCCCAACGGGAAGGTGAATAACATCTCCTGCTCCGGTGTAATAATTCAGTGCCAGGTAGGTGAAAGAAGGAACAGTAACCAAGATAAGAAAGCTGTTTAAACTGGTTAGATAAATAGACAAGGGCACATCTGCTTTAACCAGGTAACTCACAAGATTAGCAGTAGTGCCACCCGGACAAAACGAAAGAATCATCAGACCAATTTTAAACTCCGCCGACAAAGGAGTAAGATTGACCAAAGCGAAAGTCATCAGTGGAAGAAAAAGCATTTGCAGACTCAGTCCCAGAATCACAGCGTTCGGACGCCGGGCAGCTGCCCTGAACTCTCCGGGTTTCAGAGATGACCCAATCGTGAACATAATCATCCCAAGCACAAAACTGATTAAAAAGTCAACTATCATGATCTAATTTTTGTCAGAAGTTTTAGGATCCACATCCGAAATGTACAAAAAAGAGAACAAAATGTTACTTTTGATTAAGTAAAAAACATATATCTAATCATGCCAAAAACGATATTCATGCTGATTTGCTCAGCTTTGCTTTTCTTTGGATGTCAGGAGAATGCCCCTCCAAATATCTTATTCGCCATTGCCGATGACGCCAGTTATCCGCATATGAGCGCTTATGGCTGTGATTGGGTCAAAACCCCGGCTTTTGATAAGGTGGCCAGTGACGGTATTTTGTTTTCAAATGCCTACACCCCCAACGCTAAGTGTGCACCTTCTCGTGCCTGTATCCTGACCGGCAGAAACTCATGGCAATTAGAGGATGCTGCGAACCACTGGCCATATTTCCCTGCAAAGTTTAAAACCTTCGCTGAAGCTTTGCATGAAAATGGCTATCATGTTGGCTATACTCATAAGGGCTACGCTCCCGGAATTGCACTTAATGCAGATGGTTCAAAACGAAATTTATTGGTTAAGGCATACAATTCTGAAAAATTAATTCCTCCTACCACAGGGATTGCCAAAACAGACTATGCCGGGAATTTTGAAAAATTTCTTGATGACCGAACTGAAGGCACTCCCTTCTTTTTCTGGTATGGCTCAGTGGAGCCTCACCGGGCTTATGAATTTAATAGTGGGTCAAGAATAAGTGGCAGCACCCCAACTGACATAGATGCAGTACCTGCGTTTTGGCCTGATAACGATACTATTCGTCGTGATATGCTCGACTATGCGTTCGAGATTGAATACTTTGATTCTCATCTTCAAAAAATGCTGGCCAAACTAGAAGAGATCGGAGAAGCAGAAAACACAATTGTTATTGTAACTGCAGATAATGGCATGCCTTTCCCAAGAGTTAAAGGGCAGGCCTATGATTACTCCAATCACCTTCCTTTAGCAATAAAATGGCCCGCGAAAATTAAAAACCCCGGCCGGATGATTACCGATTATGTGAACTTCATTGACTTTGCTCCAACTTTTCTGGAGCTGGCTTTAATTGATCAAGAAGAATCAGGGATGCAAACTATCACCGGCAGAAGTTTAACAGATATCTTCTTTTCGTCAAAAAACAATCAGGCAACTACTTACCGTGACCATATACTGATTGGCAAGGAAAGACATGATATTGGCAGACCGGATGATGTCGGATATCCTATCCGCGGTATCGTCAAAAACGGAATGCTATACGTCATCAACTATAAAACAGACCGGTGGCCATCTGGGGATCCTGTTACCGGATACCTCAATTGCGATGGGAGTCCGACTAAAACACAAATACTGAACCTCCACCGAAAAGATACACTTTCAAATTTCTGGTATATGTCATTTGGGAAACGGTCTGGAGAAGAGTTATATGATCTTTCTATTGATCGGGAATGCGTAAACAACCTGGCCAATCTACCTGAATTTCTCGAAATTAAAACCAACTTGAGCAAGCTCCTGAAAACAGAGTTATCAGAGCAGAAGGATCCACGGATTCTTGGAAATGGGGATATTTTTGATCAATATCCGTATTCAGATACCAAACACAAGGATTTTTATAATCGATATATGAATGGGGAGAAAATACCTGCTGGTTGGGTTAATCAAACAGATTTTGAACGGTAGTTATTTTTTTGCTACCAGTTCGAGCACCTTTGCCACCGATTGGTAGCCCACACCTCTGGCTATTTCGGTTCCCTCCTTATCAAGCAAAACCAGGGTAGGATATCCACTGATATTATATTTTTTAACCAGATCACGGTGTTCATCTCCGTCAATCTTAACTGCAGTCAGGTTCTTGGTAGCTGAAATGACAGTATCGGCAGTATATACGTACTGATCCATTGTGTTACACGGGCCACACCAGGTAGTTTCAAAATCCAGCAGAGTTTTTTGTCCTTTTTGCTTAGCCAAATCCTTGGCATATTGATAATCATGTAAGAATTTCACCATTTTACCAGAACGCTTTGCCGCCTTATCAGGAGCCAGCCAGTCATTTTGTCTTTCCTCCTCTTCCCGGGTGATTTGCGGGTCAACAGGTTTTATCCAAACCACTCTCCCTGAAGACAAAACACTGTCAATGCCAAAAGCCTGCTCACCAAACCAGGCATGGCTATCCATTGATTTTGAGTGCTTACTGGAATACAAATCCTTTAGTGATGAATCTGGTGCTATAGCCCAGCTATCATTTCTGTCAAATACTCCATCCATTTCTCTTTCGGTTATCAGGATTGAAATATTACCAAACTCAGATTCCGTGTGTCCTTCCATCCACCCTCTTCGGGAAAACCGTATTGCCAATTCCGGATTTTCAGCTTCTGGATCCTCCACATACCAAAAAGACACTGGATAAGGATTTACCAGGGATTTCTGATTCTTCATCCTTTTAAAAGGAACTTGCAATTCAACAGAAAAACTTGACCAGGTCTTCCCTCTACTTTCTTTGGGAGTGCAGATTAGCAGGGTATCCTTTGGCCCACCAAATTCCCCATCCCGGTTAAGATCCACATCCAATAAATCATAATGTAATGAACCTTCACTTTTTTTCATTAGAAGTCTGATTGGAGATAAATCCATGGGGCCAAGAAGTAATTCAGCTATTACGCCCTCGTCGTGGGGCAAAAGAGTCAGTTTTTCACCTTTAGGGCTCCATCGCAGACTTGACGATTCGCCTGGTATTTGGGGACTTAAAACTATTTTTATCCTGTTGATATCCGAATTATCCTTCCTTGAAGTACATCCTGAAAGAATCAGAATACTAACGGTTAGAAAACAAATTATTTTTTTCATCCTTAATCAATTCTATGCTTATTTATCAAATTCACTCAATTCAAGCCAACGCATTTCCATTTCATCTAAGGTCTTCAAAATTTCACCAATTCTGGCACTCTTAGTTTGCAGCTCATCAGACGAACAGGTTCCGGTGCTTATTTGCTCTTCGAAAATAGTTTTTTCATTTTCTAATTCAGCAATTTTCCCTTCTAATTGCTGAAACTCAAACTTCTCTTTGAAACTCAATTTTGTTTTTGGGAGCTCATCTTTAACTCTGGTTTTCTTTTCCTTAACCTCTTGTTTCTTTAGATTAGTCAACTGAGATTTTATGGAATCTCGATAAATGGAATAATTTCCGGGAAAATCCCGGACAACTCCAATACCTTCAAAAACGAATAAATGATCTACTACTTTGTCCATAAAATATCGATCGTGAGAAACAATCATAACACTTCCCTGAAATCTCATCAAATAATCTTCAAGAACATTTAAGGTCATGATATCAAGATCATTAGTAGGCTCATCCAGAATGAGAAAATTGGGATTTCTCATTAATACAGTGCAAAGATATAAGCGTCGCTTCTCACCACCACTCAGTTTTGAAACAAATCCGTATTGCATATCTGGTGGGAAAAGAAAATACTCCAGAAATTGCGAAGCACTCATTGAGCGACCAGCTCCTAAGTGAACTACTTCAGCAATCTCCTTTACCACGTCAATAACTTTTTCGGATGGATTGAACTGAATTCCAGTTTGCTCATAAAAGCCAAACCGTACTGTACTTCCCGGAACAGCACGACCACTATCAGGCGCCACAAATCCTGTTATCACCTGCAAAAATGTTGACTTCCCCACTCCATTCGGACCTATTAATCCGATGCGTTCGAAACGCTGAAATTTGTATTCGAAGTCTTTAAACAATACCAGATCATCATAAGATTTGCACAGGCCTTCAATTTCGAGCACCTTTTTCCCCAGTCGTAATGATTCAATTTGAATTTCATCCTGTTCGGGTACATATTCTTTGCGGGCAGCAGCCTTGAGGTTTGTAAAAGACTCCATCCTGTATTTAGCCTTGGTGCCTCTTGCTTTAGGCATCCTCCTCACCCATTCCAGCTCCTTCTTCATCAGAGAATTGGCCTTATCAACCCGCCTTTGATCAAGTTCCAGCCTCTCCTCTCGCTTTACAAGATATACCTGGTAATTCCCCTGATACTTATACAGCTTCCGATTATCCAGCTCCAGGATTTCAGTGCAAACCCGATCCAGAAAATAGCGGTCGTGTGTCACCATAAAAACCGTCATGTGACTCTGGCTGAGATATTCCTCAAGCCATTCAATCATATCAAGGTCGAGATGGTTAGTAGGCTCATCCAGTATAAGAAGATCAGATTGAGAAACAAGCACCTGGGCCAAAGCCACCCGCTTTCTTTGTCCGCCTGACAATTCATGAACCGGCTGATCAAACCTTGTAATCTTCAGTTTACTTAGAATCTCCTTGACCCGGCTTTCATAATCCCATGCCTCAAGACGATCCATTTCGCCAATTGCCTGATCCAGTTCCTGCTCATTTCCAAGTTTCACAGCACTCTCATATCTATGAATTGCTTCAGAAACCCCCGGCAAATTACACATCACCTGATCCAATACGATGAGATTTGCGTCAAGATCAGGCTCTTGTGGAAGAAACCCTGTTGTTAAATCCCTCTTTGAATTCACTGCACCAGTATCCGGAGCCTCCACTCTTGCCAAAACTCTTAACAAACTTGACTTACCTGCACCATTTTTGGCAATCAGTGCAATTTTCTGATATTTATCGATTGTTAATGACAAATCCTGAAACAGAAAATTATCTCCGTAGGATTTCGCTATATTTTCGGCTTGTAAAAAATTCAATCTCTGACAATTATTTGTAGCCGCAATATTACGAAAAAGACGGCTCTAGTAACCGAGAAGAAGAAAACATTAACAAATTTGGATATTAGTTGTTATCTCTCTGATATGAATTCATCAATGGAAGATAAAATCATTCTGATAACCGGAGCAAATTCGGGCATTGGCAAATCCACTGCAATGGCTCTGGCAGCAATGGGCGGGGAACTGATTCTGGTCACCCGTCAGGCAAGCTCTGGTGCAGAAGCACGCAAGGAAATACAGGAACAAACAGGTTCTGACAAAATTCATCAGTACACCTGCGATCTGGCATCATTGGCTCAGGTACGGTCATTGGCGGCAGACTTACATCGTGATTTTGAGCGTATTGACATACTTATCAATAATGCAGGAATAATAACCAGAGATCGGCGATTGACAGAAGACGGCTTCGAATATCAGTTTGGAGTAAATCATCTGTCGCACTTTCTTCTCACGCAGCTATTAGTTGATCTTCTGAGGAAAAGCCAGGCTGCACGGATAATCAACCTTAGTTCGATTGCACATAAATCAGGAAAGATTCATTATTCAGACCTGAATCTTGAAAAGGGATATGCACCAATGAAGGCCTATTCACAATCAAAGTTGGCCAATATAATTTTCACCTACGGATTATGTGACCGTTTGTCAAAAGAAGGAATCACAGCCAATGCAGTCCATCCGGGCATTGTAGGCAGCAGATTTGGTTTTGGTCGTAACGGCAGAGCAACTCAATGGTTTATGAAATTATATCAGAAACTGGCAAAATCTCCAAAAAAAGGAGCTGAAACAGTGATTTTCCTCGCCAGCTCACCCGATCTCGAACAAAAATCAGGCGGATACTACGTAAATAAAAAAGCTGTTCCATCATCAAAATCCTCCTATGATCCGGATGCATCTACCGCTCTTTGGAATTTGAGTCTGAAGATGGGTGGTTTGTCAAAGTCTCTGATATAAACTGGTATTATTTACTTGATAATATTTTCTTTTATCCAATAATTCAGCAGCGGATCATTAAGCTGGTAAGCTTTGTGTTCATTCATGGAAATGGTTCCATTACTTTTCAGATTACTTAATGCCCTGTATATGTTTATGCCTGAATTTTTCAGAGTCCGGTAAATTTCAGATCCTGATTTCACAATAGCCAAAATAGCGCTTACAAGCTCTTTGCTTGCCGAGATCTCCTCCCATGACAACTCAAGATAGTTTTTCTCGGCGTTTACCATTGAAGTTATCAGCCGGGTGATATCAGGAGTTTTATGATTCATCAGGTTCAGAATGATCATTTCCTGAAGTGCAAGTTGAGAATAATACGGATGCCCCCCCGTGAAATCTAGTATCTGGTCAATAAAATTGTCATGAATAGCAATTTGATACTTTCTCAGTGTTCGCTTATAGTATTTTTTAAATTCGTCTTGTTTAATTGGCCCCAGATCAATAATTCTTGCAAAACGAAAAAAGGGAGCGTTCTTCTTCACAAACATTGACTGCATGACTGATTCATAGCTACCTGAAAATAAATATGCCGTATGCTTATGCTGTTGAATCTTTGAGCGAAACAGTTGAACAATGCGATCTCCATCAAGCTTTTCAATATCTCCAAATTCGTCAAATGCGCAGATCATCTTTTTGTTGTGCTTTTTAGCAAATTGATCTACAAAATCTATGCTTTGTTCCAATACCAACCACTCATTGAACATCTTCTCACTAAAACCTAAAATAAACTCAAAATCCTCAACAACAGCCCTGAATTTCAAGTTCTTCAGCATTAACAGAGCACTCTCTCGGGTTCTGCAAAATATCTTATCAAGCTTATCATTTTTGAGTACAGACTCCGTGATTTGAATTGATAAAGTTTTAATATCTGGCGAAGAGAAAACATCAATATAGCTTGTGAAAACTTCTTTAGATTTTAGCCTCGATAACACCTCCAGTGCTAAGGAAGTCTTTCCAAATCGTCGGGGAGCAATAAGCACAACACTTTGACCAAAGCTCAGCAAATGGATGATTTTGTTAATCTCCTCCTCCCTGCCTATAAAATCCCTGCCTGTTACCGGGTTTCCCGCATATAGTCTGTCCATAAGGAATAATATCTTTATCAAAGATAGTACAATTATTGTACTATACAATTACTGTATTATATGATTTCAATATTTTCTAAGTGGCTATATGCTGTAAATCATCTATTTACAACAATACACTATTTGTATAGTACGCAATGTGTATTGTCTTTAAATTGCTAATTCAGGCCGTTTTCTCTTGTTTGTTCACCAAACCCATAAGTATCAAAAATTGCGCTGCAATATAGGTGCTCATTATTAAAACGTCAGATTTGGGTAGCTCTGAATGAAATTTGTTGACCGCTAGCATTGAATCTGACAGGACAAACAGGATAGATCCCCAGAAAATCTGATTAAATACCAGTGTCGGAACCTTTCCTCTGAGGTTAACAGCTGCTAATGCCATAGCTATGAGTGAACCACCATAAATAACAATAATGGGACGCATAAAGCCATCAAGTCCTGGAAAAAGAAGAACTATTATTCCAATCAGATATAAGAGGTAAGGAATCAGAACCAAGGGTTTTCTGATGATAAATCCTTTCTTCTGATTCTTGAAATAGTTACTGAATACAAAAATATAACATAGTTGTGCCATGAAAAAGCCTCCGACTCCTGCGTAAAACAGAATTTCCATGCTACCCGAAAACATCAAAAGAACATCACCTGTCCATGAAAAAAAGAAAGCCAGCAAAACCATCCATTTGAAATTCCCTTTCGCAGAAAACAGCATGAAGTATAAAGCCATCCATGGCAATAACAAGGGTTTAGCAAGGTATTCAAACCAAATGTTGCCTGTCCAGGATCCTATAATCTGAACAATTACTAATGCAATAAATACCAGAATAAGTATTGTCTTTGATTTTTTCATGCTGATTCAAAATTATCTCTAAATTTAGGCATCTAAAATTTAAAACAATAGCCATGAAGAAATTTGTCTTTCCTATCATTATAATTATCCTTTTGAGCGCCTGTTCAACACAAAGCCCTGATGAAGAAAACTGGGTCGATTTATTTAATGGTGAAGACCTGACCGGTTGGACTATTAAGATTGCCAAACATGCTTTGGATGAAAATTACAACAACACGGTAAGGGTAGAAGACGGCGTTCTGAAAATGGCTTATGATCAATACCAGGATTTTGATGGTGAATTCACTCACCTGTTTTATGAAGAGGAGTTCTCATATTACAAATTAGTAATTGAATATCGCTTTACAGGAGAACAGGTTACCGGAGGCCCGGGATGGGCCATCAGAAACAGTGGAGTGATGATTCACGGACAATCAGCTGAAAGCATGGATCTCAATCAACCCTTCCCTACTTCAATTGAGGTACAGTTCTTAGGCGGACTAGGAAATGGTGATCGTCCGACCGGCAATCTTTGCACTCCGGGAACCAATGTAGAAATGTATGAACAATTATTTACCCAGCACTGCACAAATTCCGATTCAAAAACTTATGATGGTGATGAGTGGGTGACAATAGAAACCATTGCTCACGGAAACGAGCAGATCTGGCATGTAATTGAGGGTGATACAGTAATTACTTACCAACGCCCTCAGTTAGATGAACGTGACAAATTATACGAAAAAATGCTTCAGCATTACGGTTCCAAAATGATATCAGGGGGAACTATCTCCTTACAGGGTGAATCATCACCGGTTGAATTCAGAACGGTTAAGCTGCTGAATCTGAAGGGATGCATGGATCCTAAGGCTAAGAATTACAAATCTTATTATATCGAAGAAGATAATTCACAGTGTAAGTACTAAGGGTCAAGGAGGGGGAGGTTTACAACTCCACCCTCATTTTATGATTACCACCTCTCTCAGAGCTAATCTCTACCTCTACCCAATTCTTTCCACCTGATTTGCTTATCAGGTAGCGATAAACTTTTTTGTCTTTGCCATTAACCCAGAGCTTAGTTTCTTCTGCTGTGCCAGGGCTCAGACTACTACGACTACCTCCTCCTCTGAATCCAAAGAATCCGCCTGAACTCTGGTAAGGATCCTGAATTGGCAACTTGGCATCCAGTTTAATCAGGCTAACTCCTTTAGATGAGGAAAACTTAAGTACATCCTTGTCATACAATTTTAACTTTTTGGTCCTATCGGATGCTGTGGGATAAGTACGTTCGTTCTCAACTGTAACATCTACCCAAAATAGGCCATCACCCAAATCGGTTGAGGTGATATCAGTTATTTCCACTTTAGGAAACTGGCTGGCGCAATACATTACAAATTTTGCATTTCTATCTGCCTCAGATTCTATATAGCGGTCTGGTGGTGTGCGACTCATATGCTTTTTTGCAGATCCTCCTATCCAGATCTCTCCCAAATCAGGATGATTAAATTTATGTGGAGTAATCCAGCCTTCTCCTGTCATTTCAATATCAATCCACTGCATATACTCATCTTCGGATGCCCGACCATCATTATTTATATCAATATCAAAAGTAGGCGTTCCCCATAATTCGATGAGGTAAGAATAAGCACCCAGCATATTATAAGTTGAAGCAGCTGTCTGTCCTGACAAACCACCCATTGTGGGACGGTAATTTTTAAGAATTCTGGCTCCCATAGTTACAATATTGGTTTGCACATCCATATCATGCTGAAATTCTCTTGGAACCTTGCGATCAAAATACTGAGCATATTTGTTCTCTTTACGCATTTGCTCAAGACGTTGCTCAGCTGTCATCCCCCTTCGGCCCATCATACTGTACTGACCAGAGGCTTGACTCTGCTGTGCAGTGCTGGCTTTTACTGGCTGTGGAACCTGAAACATAATCAGTCGTCCGGTATTATGATAATGGAAAGTTGCAAAAATATTTGGATGCGCTAAATGAAACTCATAGGCATTACGCGTACATGGTTCTGACATTGGATATGGATTACCAGCAGCCATATTCCATCCGTAAGGATAGTTTCTGTTTGGATCAGGACCTCCGATATCATCCTCGTTAATTCGACCATCACCATCATTATCAAAACCCTCTGAACCAAGTCTTTTAAATCTCAATCCAGGGTAGGTATCATCTTCAACTGACACAAAACGTCTTTTATCTTCAGACAACTTCAAGCTTCCTTTTAGATCCTCAATGTACATACTAGATAATTCTCCATCGCCATCAACATCCTCTGTCTGATCTTCATCATACAATCCATCGCCATCATTATCTTCTGGTCTGTAAGGCTCACGTGGATTATGTGGAGTATTAGGGAAACTCACATAGGAATCATTAGCATCAACATTCAATCCTGGCAGGATATAAAATGTAGAATTATTAACCAGATCATATACATAAGTATCATAATCATAACGTGTTAACAAATACCACATAAGGTAAAGAGAACAGGTAATGCCATTCACTTCATTTCCATGCACAGCTCCATCAACCCACATAGCTGTTTTATCTTCTGCTGCTCCAGTCTTGCGATTTGTTATAGTAATCAGGTACTGATCTCTACCCATCCGGCTTTTGCCAATACTTTCAACCGCGGCAAGCTTTGGATATTTCTTAGCAATATCCTTCATAATCTGAGTCCATTCTTCATACCCGTAATACTGCTTCCAACTAATTGGGAAATCCATTTCTCCATGGTAACCACCCGGACTATTTTGTAGTTTTTTCTGAGCTTGAAGGTCTGCAGTACAAAGCAACGTCAGGCAAATAGTTATTGCTGAAAAGCTTATCAATATTTTATTTAATGTTTTCATGATTAGTCCTCCCATTATTTAATGTCAACATCTTTAACTACTGTCCCTCCTTTTTGCGAAGACAACACTACTTTAAGCGCTGTGTTACCCTGAACCTTTACAATCCATTTCACTTCAGCCGAGTTCTTGCCTTTGGATTGCGTTGGGATCTTTGCTTTTCCACCAAGCACCCCAACCTTCTGCCAGGTTGCTCCCTGAAGGAAAGTCAGTTTATCTCTCTGACCGATCAGCCATACAACATCCACTCGATTCATTGCTAGCTTGGCTCCATTACCTAGATGAGTAGCCAGCTGTCCGGTATTTTCAACCTTTGCTGTTACCTCAACGATTTTATATTTACCCACCTTATCAAGCACCTTACCACTTGCTGAAACAATAGCAACACGGGGCATCAGTTTTGCTCTGAATTTTTCAAACTGCCAGTGATTCTCACAAATCTTCAGCAAAGCTTCTCCCGGAAAAGGATTATTGCTTCCATACTGAGGTAACCATCCGCCAATTTCACCCTCACCATATTTAGGATGCTTGAAGCTTTTCCATTCTTTAAAAAGCTTACCGCCAAAATTATCCTCTTGATACTTTATGGCTGCACGCTGATACTCTGCATAAGCATTTTTTCCTTCGAATTTATGTCCGGGCAGATCGGTACGATAATTAAACAATTCAGTTGTAAGAGAAAACACACCTTCTTGCATATATGCCCAGTCGGCCTGCAATCCGTAACCATATCCCTTATTTTGCTGCTCGTTATATGAAACTTTCCAGGTTCTTGGCAGTTCATAGCCGCGTTTTATAGCGTACTTGTTTTTAGATTTTTCGGCCAATTCCTTTTTATAGGCACTTAGTGAATCAGGATACAGCCATGCTTTTGGCACATCAGCACCCATTATTTCCACGTATTTTTTCCCTAGGATATAGTCATAAACTGCAATATCGTTTGGATGCATACTGTTATCTCCTGATGAACCCATTGGTCTGTAAGTAAAGCCTCCGGATGTATGGAGAAACTGTGCCTGGTGAATATTCTTATGATTAGTAAAAAACTCAGCCAGCGCCCTTGTTTCAGGAGCTGATGTTGGATATTTGCCAGTTCCTCCCTGGTATCCATCCTTTGTAAACCAGCCTTCGGGGAAGTTACGGTTAAGATCAAAACCACTTTCGCCATCCTCTCCGTATTTACCATCCCCATCATTGTCTTTATCCTCAAGGATCATCGACCATCGTTCTTTCTCTGTTTTAGCATTCCTGCTAGCCCGCACCATCACTCTTGGGTCTTGATCATCAATTACATACCGGCCTTTCTTATCTTTATATCTGAACCATGTAATCACTCCATCGCCATTCAGGTCATCAGGACCATCTTCATTTATTTTTCCATCTCCATCATCATCCTTCAGAAGTGAATTACTCCTTTGAGGAATACCCTTCTCAACGCTATTATAAACGCCATCAGGGTTGACAATCGGACAAATGTAAAAGCTTTGATTATTAACAATATCCGTTAAGTCATCATCTGTCTCATATCCCGCAAGCAGTTTATCAATAATATATAGACACACCTCAGTACCGGTGTATTCATTTCCATGAGTAGAGGCACAAATCCATTGCCCTGGCTTAGTCTGGTGATTCTCCATTGGATTAACATTCCTCACATTTTCCTTTCTCTTGTTTTGCAATTGCACAAAACGATCAAGGGATGTTCCTATGCTACGATTACTGACAACTAGAACATAAATCTGACGCCCCATTTCTGACTGTCCGATTATTTTAAGCTCCGTTATTTCAGGGTAGGCCTTAGCTACAGATTTTAGATACTTTTCTGTTCCGGTATACCCATGAAACTGATCAAATGAAATAGGCACCTTTTGTGCACTGGCTATTTCTAAGGCCCCGAGGCTCAGAAATATGCAGCTCAAAAAAAGGAACCTCCTGATGAATGTTTTTTGTGAAATCATGATAGTTAGAGGCTTAGATTAATTAATAGTTCAATTTAGGAGTTTTAATCATAAGAATCCTGAATCGTCAACTGTTATGTAGCAGATTGAATAGAGAATTAAAACTTCTATTATCTTTGCGCCTTAATTAATTGATGCTCAGTATGACAAAATTAATTCTTGCTGTAGGTTCAGGTGGGTTTGCAGGTAGTGTACTGCGCTTTTTGATTTTTAAGTATTTTGAAAATCCTCAGGCTTCAGGATTGCCATGGGGAACATTGGCTGTCAATATTGCCGGCAGTTTTCTAGCAGGAATTCTGTTTGGAATTTCTGAAAAAACAAACCTGATACCTGAAACTCTTTCTCTTTTTCTTCTTGTTGGCTTTTGTGGCGGGTTCACCACCTTCTCTGCTTTCGCCCTTGATAATTTAAAACTATTTCAGCAGGAAGCCTACACGCAGAACTTCCTGTATGTTACATCAACGATATTTCTAGGAGTCCTGGCGATCTTTGTTGGTCATTATATTGCTACCTCCGTTATTCGATAAAGCTTGTGCTTTTTTCTTTTAATTGACTATCTTCTTATTATAGAGCTTAGAAAATTCATTCTGAATCAAATCTCTTATCCTCCTGAATTCTCCCCAAATATAACCTTCAGATCCTATTGCATCTGACGGATCTTCGAAACCTATATGGAGGCGATGAGTAACTTTTCCTGGAAAGACCGGACAATTTTCATTAGCACCGCCGCAAACTGTTATAACATAATCCCAATCTTCGTTAAGGTACTTGTCTACCGGATCAGAAGTATGATGAGCAATATCGATTCCTATTTCTTTCATCACCTCCACAGCTTTTTGATTCAATCTGCCTGATGCTTCGGTTCCGGCAGATCTGACCACCAGACCATGGTCAAAAGATTGAAGAAATCCGTGAGCCATTTGGCTCCGACAGGAATTTCCGGTGCATAATACAAGTATTTTCATCGCATCAATATAAGAAACCAAATAAGAACCCTGCAACAATTACCTCTATAGTCAGACAACAATTGGCAGTATTCCATGGGCTAAACCTCAGGAAAGGGGTTCATTCGTCAAAAATTTGCTGAAATATTTGAGATAACATGTATTGCACCTTACTTTCAAGCTTGCTTTGGAAAAACAACGATATGTTAGATCAGCATTTTTCACTTTACAAGACCCTATTTGAACTATCAGATGATGCAGTGCTCATCCTTGACGAAGATAGTATTGTCCAATGCAATCCTGCTTGTCTGAGAATATTAAAGGCAGAATCACCCATCCAGATATTATCAAGTCATCCAGCTGAGCTTTCGCCTCCACTACAGACTGACGGAAGTAATTCAAAAGAAAAAGCAAAAAAACTGATCTTTGAATGCTTTGAAAAAGGATTTATCAAGTTCGACTGGACACACAGGCGATTTTCGGGTGAAGATTTCCCTGCTGAAGTTACACTAACACGATTTGAATATGGTAAGAAAAATCTAGTTCTCGCAGTAATACGTGATTTATCAGAATGGATAGATTCTGAAACTGCCCGCAAAGATGCAGAAGATAGATTACAATTTATTGCTAATAACACAGAAGACATAATATGGATGCGTGATATGAGATTCAGGTACACCTATTTATCTCCTTCTGTTTATCGGGTAAAGGGATATACTGTGGAAGAGGCGCTTCAGCTTACTCCAACACAAACAGCTCATCGTGATGATATCAAGAAGGCCATAGAGAATTTACGGGAGGAGTTGGAAAAAGAGAAAGATCCTAATAGTGATCCCGGCAGGAGCAGACGCTTTCAAATGCGTGAGTACAAGAAAGATGGCAGTCAGATCTGGACAGAACAATCCATGAGCTTCATCCGCAACAACAATAATACTCCAATTGGAATTATGGGTATCACCCGGGATATTTCTGAGCACGTAACAATCCTGGATGACTTGAAGAGAGCCAAAAATCAAGCCGAGGAAAGCGATAGATTAAAATCATCATTCCTGGCCAACATGTCGCATGAAATCCGAACACCTCTCAATGCCATTCTGGGATTTGCAGAATTAGTGGGTGATAATCAAATCGATCATGAAGAAAAGCGCATGTTTATCGGAATCATCAGAAAGAGTTCAAATCAACTGCTCGATATTATTTCTAACATTTTTGATATCTCGAAGCTAGAAACAAAACAACTCGTTTTAAACCTACACACCCATAACATTAAGTCAATTATTGAGGGTTTTATTGATATCAAAGATGATCTTGACCCAGAAGTATCCAGCAACTATGAGTTTACAATTGATACAATACCCGACCATTTTGACCGAAGTTATATTCTTGACAAAGAAAGGCTTATTCAAATCATTAGAAACCTTATTGATAATGCTTTCAAGTTCTCAAGCAGGGGTAAAATATCATTAGGAGCAGAATTAGCAGGGCATAAACAAATAAGAATTTTTGTAAAAGATAACGGACCAGGAATAAAAGCAAAAAACACAACACTCATCTTCGAAAGATTCAGGCAAGCTCATGAGAGTCTTGATCGCAAATTTGGTGGCACTGGTCTTGGACTAGCTATTTGCAGAAGTCTGGTGGAGCTTATGGATGGTGAGATCGGTGTGATTTCAGAGGAAGGTCATGGTTCAGAATTCTGGTTTACAATCCCATTAAATCCCTCTGGCTAACATCCACCTGGCATAGCCAATTTCCATATTTCCGATTATCTTTATATTTCAAATTATAATAGCATGAAAAAACTGTTCAGCCAATGTCTTGTTGGCATTATCTTATCAGGTCAATTTTTATATGGACAAAATATAATTCAGATTGCAGATAATCAGGGAAATAAATCTGTTCAAATTATTGAATCCGGTTCTGTATTGCTCGAATCACCCAAAGAAGGATTGTGGTCAGTCGGCACTAGCTGGAGTAATTCATGGCCATCTGACTGGCAACACATTCATGCGGATTCAATGGAACAAATTAACGGACATACAATACTCCACGGTTCAACACAGATAAATACAGGCGTTCTTAAGCTTAGGGATGCTTATAGTATACAAAATGGCCGGGTCAAATGCACAAGACGATGGGAATGGACAGGTGCAGATACATTAAAAGAGATGACTCTTACTGTACGCTTCCGGAGTCAAGAGATTAATAAGCGCGTTTTGATGCCTGGAATCCTATATTACGGAAACCCGGCAGGAGAAAGGAGTAAAAACACTCCGGTATTCAGAGGCAAAAAAGAGGAGTTTGCCTTTTTTGAGGAACATCGTTTCCCAATGCCATTTGTATCGAGGGAATGGGGAGATGAACAAAAGACACAAACGGTTGCTCTTCACAGTCTGCCAAGTCCGGTTCCTTTCGGCAATAAAAAAGACCAATGGTGGTCAATTGGAATAATTAACTACCAAGAAAGCACTGATCTTTGCCTTTATTCAGGACCTGTTGCCTTTAACGGACAAAAAAGTGTAATAAAAGCCTTTCAGGGTAGAGATATGATGGAAAAATATGATGAGGCCTGGATCAATTTGCCGCCCGGAACCATAATTGAGAAGACTTTCTATCTGGAAGGCTTTTCAGGTCTTGAAAAAGGTAGCGGTTTTCAGTATGCTGTTGAATCCTCTCTTGATATCTTCCATCCATGGGATATGAGCGGTTTACCAACATTTGATGAAATTTTACAAGCAAAAATTAATTTCTCAGAATCAAGATATAGAGAAGGTGTAGATTATGCTGGTTTCAAGAAATATCCTAACCAGAATTATTTTGTTCTGGGGTGGTGTGGTCAGGCTATGGCTCCAGGTTATGCATATCAAGTACTGGGGCAGAAATACTCTATAGATCATTCTTTCAATAAAATTCAAAAATCACTCGATTTCCTTTCAACAACTGGATTTTACGAATCGGGCTTCTACACTTGGTACAATGTCGATAAAAAGGAATGGTTCATGAATCACAGACCAGAATGGCTAAGCCAGGGACAAGCCATGCTAAACATGTGTAATGCCATTCGGGTTGCTGCAGACTCAGATCTGGACAGGGATAAATGGACTGATTTTTTAATTAAGGCTGCTGATTTTCATGCAGCCAGAATACTATCAACAGACTGGAATCCAGAATCTACCAATGAAGGCTTCTTTATTGCTCCTTTAGCTCATGCATCAAAGATTTTTGATAATAAATTGTATTTAAAAGCAGCTGAAAAAGCAGCTGACTTTTATGCTGGTCTGTATCTGAATATGAATGAGGTTTATTGGGGAGGGACTCTTGACGCCAGTTGTGAAGATAAGGAAGGCGCATATGCTGCTCTGCAAGGCTTCATTGACCTATATGAAATTACCGGCAATACCAAATATCTGAAATGGGCAAAGCATGCCGGAGATGTCTGCCTGACCTATACTGTTGTATGGGATATTCCACTTCCCCCGGGTAGATTAACCGATCATAATTTTAGAACCAGAGGCTGGACAGCAGTTTCTGTTCAAAATATGCATATAGATGTTTATGGTGTGCTCATTGCGCCCTACATTTACAAATTAGGGAAAGCCCTGGATAAGGAAAAATATTTAAAAACTGCAGAGCTGATGTTCAGAAGTTGCGGACAATTAATTGACCCATATGGAAGTCAGGGTGAACAGCCGTACCAAACAAACTATATACAAATAAACTGGAAGGATAAGCCGGTATATGAACGTCGTGGCAATTATCTGGAAACCTGGACAGTATTCTGGATAACAGCTCATTTTCTGAATGCCGGAGCAATGCTGATGGAATTAGGAGCAATTTAGGAGAGGAGAGGAGAGGTGAGTACAAGTAACCAATCAACCAAGTAACCAATAAACCAAGTACCCAATGAAATCCTCATCCGAATTAATTACCGAAACAATTGAAGCCCTGAATTCCCTTGCCAATCATGAAAGGAAAGAATTGGCCAAAACCTATTACCCCACCAAAATGAAGGTTATTGGCGTTATTAATCCTGATGTAAAAATAGTTATAAAACAACTTAAGCCGGAAATCAAGCATTTTAATCCAAAACAAAATATCCAATTTTCGAAAGACCTGGTTCATACCGATATCTTTGAATGTCAGCAAATTGGATATGAATTATTAGAGAAGAATAAAAAATTGCTACCCCATCTCAGCATGCTTGATGTGGAGCAATTGGATCACAATCAGGATAATTGGGTTTCAGTAGATACGTACTCTTCATATATTCTCGGAGTAGCCTGGCGGCTAGGTATTATTACTGACCTTGAGATACTTAACAAAACTGAATCATCAAACTTCTGGATTAGAAGACAAGCCCTGGTAGCCACTCTTGGATGGAATCAAAAAGCCAGAGGAGGTACCGGAAACACAGAAAAGACCCTCATGATTTGCATGAAACTCATGGATGATCATCACGACATGATCAACAAGGCCCTGAGTTGGGCACTTCGTGAATTAACTAAAACAGACCGGAATTCAGTAATCGATTTTATGGAAGAATATAATGACAGATTGCACGGCAGAGTCCGCCGCGAGGTTTGGAACAAAGTCAATACAGGGTTGAAAAACCCGATACTGTAGAGGCCGATTCGCATATGATTCGTAGATTCGCGAATGTATATAAAACCAGTAAGCAATACCGAAACCCCCATCTCGCCCCAAACCTTTCCAATAATGGTATTATGCGATGGAATTACTCTTCCTGCCAACATCGGAGCAATTTTTCGCCTTGCTGATGCTTTTGGTGTAGAAAAAATCATTTTTGGAGGAGAAGGCGTGATAACTTCCGGCAGAAAGGTAAAACAGGTTTCCCGTTCCACTCACCAATGGGTTTCACATAGTCAGACACCGGATTTGGAAGCTGAAATTTCAAAACTGAAAGCAGAAGGCTATCAAATCATTGCTCTTGAAATCACTGATAAAAGCAGGCCAGTTCAAGAAATGGAAGTATTACCAGATCAAAAGTTTGTCATAGTTGTAGGTTCAGAGATGAATGGTATCAGTCAACATGTACTTAACATCTCTGATAAAGCATTCCATATTCCATTCTTTGGCAGAAACTCAAGCATGAACGTGAGCAATGCCCTGGCAGTTGTTTTATATAGTATTACACGAAAACTTGCCTGATTCGACTTGTAAGGTCTGTTGACATTCTATTGTCTGAGATACGAATAGGGTAATTACATTTTTTTTCGTACCTTTTTTGGTTCCTAAAACCTTGTCATTATGGAATCAACAATTGCACTTCCCCATCGTGAACACATGCCTAAATGGGCTTTTCAGCTCATGAAACTGAGTATGAAATTCAGGGACCTGTTTATTTCCCCTGCCAACATACTCAACTCTTTTGGAATCCACCAGGGAGATATAGTTATCGATTACGGTTGCGGCCCCGGCAGATATGTAAAAAAAGCCAGTAGTCTGGTTGGACCGGATGGACGAGTTTATGCTGTTGATATTCACGAACTGGCATACAAATGTGTTACAAGACTGGCCAAAAGAAAAAAGCTAACCAACGTTTACCCGGTCAAAGCCAATCGGTATTTTGCAGCCATTCAGGAAAGCAAAGCAGATGTTATCTTTGTGTTGGACGCCTTTCACCTGATTTCACAACCCAATGAATTCCTCAACGAATTACACCGTCTTGTCAAGCCCACCGGCCGAATAATTCTTGAAGACGGCCACCAAAAACGCTCCAAAACCCTTATAAAGGTAAACGACAATAAGCGC
>JAGLDP010000098.1 GCA_023145515.1 Bacteroidales bacterium | reverse complement strand
ACGAACCATTTCTTATAACGATCCTCATCCCAGGCACAAAGCACCGCTTTGATCTTCCCATCTTGTCGGGCTACCCTGAACTGACTTAGACCCATCCCATCAATTTCTGTAATATAATACCTAAAGAGTTCCTCGCTCATCCTGGGAGCCAATTTGTATCTCGAATAAAACTTGTTGTATAGCTTCACTAGCTCAGGAATATCTTTTTCTGTTGGATGATCAATAATGAATTTTTTGGAGACTTTTTTCTTTAAAATCGGAACAATACTGAATATCATAAAATCGCCAAGATATTTCGCATCCGGAATCCCGGCCCGACTCTTGGTGAATATTAAGGAAAAATCATTGTCTTTCAGGAATGAAGCAATGGCAAGCTCCGTTCCAAGAGTGCCAAGATTTGCTACTGTTTCTTTAACAACACGATAGGCTACTGTTGAACGACGATAAGCAGGATCCACCTTCAGGTCCATCAGATATGCCGAATCATAGTTCACATCCTTGTACTGCAAATTGCTATATATGGCACCAAAAGCTCCAATCAAAGTATCTCCCTTACGAGCAACTTTGTGATATGATTTCTTACTCACCTGCTGATGAATTCTACGAAACTCAGGTGATCGATCCGGGTATCCTCCTATCATACCGTCCTGCGGACAACGATGCGATAAAGACAAAATCGCCTCATTATCAGCATCTGTCATAAAATCTATCGTAATCTTTTGCTTTTCCATAGAAACTGGCTGTTTTTTTAGTGTTTTAAAAATACAAAAAACTCCTTGAAATATTAAGAAGAGCTCAGTTATCAGAATAGACAGCAGCTCTGCGTCACTCCCGCGTCACTAATCGCGTCACTTTCCCTACCTTAGTACCCAAACATTATTCTCATGAAAAAGTACATCCTGCTTTCCATTCTATTTTGCTTTAGCCTTTCCGTCCGCTCCCAAACCGCAACCATCCGCGAAACTAAAATGACTTTTCCCACTTACGGATATGATGATCCTAATCCTATCGCAAAGCCGGGCAAAATCTATCCCTATTATCGCTTCGATGGGTACACAACTACCCCGGTGGATAAAGACTGGAAGATCATTGTGTTGGAAAATGAATGGATCAAGGTTCTTATCGCTCCTGAGATAGGAGGGAAAGTATTAGGAGCCATCGAAAAGTCTACCGGACATGAATTTCTATATTTCAACAAAGTGGTAAAATTCCGCGATGTAGCTATGCGAGGTCCCTGGACCTCAGGCGGAATAGAGTTTAATTTTGGATCAATCGGACATGCACCATCCACCTCCTCACCTGTTGATTATCTTATCATGGAAAATCCGGATGGTAGCGTTTCTTGCTTTATAGGCACAATGGACCTCAGTTCACGAACAGAATGGAGGGTTGAAGTACGTTTACCAGCAGATAAAGCCTGGTTTGAAACACATGCTTTCTGGTATAATCCCACCGACTTCTCTACCTCAAAATACCATTGGATGAACGCCGCTGCTGATGCTCCGGATGATCTAACATTCTACTGGCCAGGCAGTAATTATATTGGTCACGGTGGCGAGCTGCATGCCTGGCCTATTATGGCAGACGGACGAAATATCAGTCATTATTCGCAAAATGATTACGGCACCTACCACAGCTATCATGTGCTGGGTGAAATCTCTGATTACTACGCAGGTTATTATCACAAAAAGGATTTTGGATTCGGGCACCTCACTGACTATGCCATAAAGCCAGGCAAGAAAATCTGGATATGGGGATTAGCACGACAAGGAGAAATCTGGGTGGATCTTCTCGCCGATACAAATCTGGGAAATGGACAATACACAGAAATTCAAACCGGACTACTATTTAACCAGGCAGGAGCTGGAAGCACAAAAACCCCCTATAAACACCTGAGCCTCAACAGCAACACAGAGGAGCGGTTTACAGAGTATTGGTTTCCTATCAAAGAAACAGGCGGAGTTACTGATATAAATGAATATGGGATACTTAGTGTTAAAGACCTAAGACCTAAGACCCAAGACCTAAATCAGACTGAAGACTTAAGACTTAAGAGTGAAGGGTTGTCAGTTTCGTTCTGTGCTTTGCAAGCTGTTCGGGATTCATTGTTTGTTACCATTGGGGATAGCTTGACTTATTCCTTCTTTGTTGATCTGGCTCCTATGGAGGTGTTTTCGTCTTTCGTTATTCGTCATTCGCCTTTCGGAAGAAAACAGATCAGATATCAGAAAGGAATAAGTTTTGACCTTCACCTCCCCTCCTTGACTAAGGAGGGGTTGGGGGTGGATTCGTTTCGAACCTCCGATCGACCCAAAACCGCCACAACCTTCGACTGGTCTTCTCTACAAGGCAAATACATCGCTGCATTGGAAGAAAGTCGACAACGAAATTATGAGAAAGCACTTAAGGGCTTTTATGCCTGCCTTGAGGAGGATCAGAATTACATACCTGCATTGGTGGGTGCTGCTGAAGAGTTAATGCGAATAATGAAGTATGATAATGCAGAAAATCTCTTAATGCGGGTATTGTCTATTGACACATACTACCCCAAGGCCAATTACCTTCTGGGTATTGCGAAAAAGAGAAAGAGAGAATACCACCGTGCCAGAGAAGCCTTTGGTGTGAGCACCCGTTCTATGGAGTACAAATCAGCTGCCTACGCCCAGCTTGCTGAAGTGGCACTTATGCAGAAAGATTATAAGAAAAGCCTCAGCTATTCTGAAGACTGCCTCGACTATAACCGCTTTAATATCAATGCCTATCAGTATTCAGCAATAGCATACCGATTACTCAAACAAGATTCTGAAGCCTCACATGCTCTGGAGGACCTGCTAGAAATGGATCCGTTAAATCATATGGCTCGTTTTGAATATTATCTTCTTTATGCAGAAGAATCATCATTAGAAGTCTTCCAATCCAATATCCACGCAGAATTCCCTGAACAAGTATACCTCGAACTAGCTCTGAATTACCACAGATTAGAACTAAACCATGATGCATTAACCCTATTGGAAAATGCACCAAAAAATGCAACAATAGATTATTTAAAAGCCTATTTAACCAATAATCACCAGAGCCTTGTCAATCTGACAAAGGGCGCGAGTTCATCAATTCCCACCGAAACATCTCTCACCTTCCCCTACCGTCAAGAGATGTACAAGGTATTCGAGTGGGCAGAATCAGTGAATTCACATTGGCAAAACCGCTATTACATGGGACTAATGAACTGGAATTTCAGACAAATGGATGAAGCCCGTAAATTGTTCCGATCCTGTAGTGATGAACCAGAATATGCAGGTTTTTATCTGACCCGTGCGAAATTGTTTGAAGGAAGAGATACCGAGCTGGTGATACATGATTTGAACAGAGCATTAAAGCTGGCCCCAAACAACTGGAGAAGCTACAAGCACATGGTTGACTTTTACATGAAACATGGTGCCTATCCACAGGCGCTGGAGTATGCACGAAAAGGAGCCAGAAAGTTCTCAGACAATTTTATCATGCTTGTTGATCTCGCCAAGGCGGAACTATATAATAAGAATTATAACAAATGCCTGAAGATTCTGGATGGTTTGGTCATCCTCCCAGCTGAAGGAGCTCAGGGCGGACATGATTTATATCGTCAGGCTCATTTGCTACAGGCAGTTGAAGAGTATAAAAAAGGCAAAGCCATTCTGGCATTAGAGCACATAGAAAAAGCACGCGAATGGCCTGAACATCTTGGAGTTGGCAGAGCTTATGTTAGCGATGAACGGATAGAAGATTACTTGCAAGGATTGATCCTGATGGCAGAGAAACAGGATGAAGCAGCTGCCGAAGCATTCCGCCGAGTACGCGAGTATACTGAGCAAAACAAGCCATCCTGGGATTCCCCATATTTACTACTTGCATATAGTTTACAGCTTCTCGGACAAGAAGATCAGGCGGTTCAGGTTCTCAGCGAATGGATGAAAGCCAAATCAAAAGATCCCCTTGTGCATTGGGCAAGTGCAATGTATTCCAATTACCTTGAACAGGCTGAACGGGCTCTAAGCAATTATAAGGATCAATCAGGTGGTACTCCCTGGAATCCAGGTGGCAATGACTCACAGTTTCGTTTGGTATATGAAATTGCAAATCAGATGAGATTGAAATAGCAGACCATATTAACCCTGATTTTTGAAAGGCTGCCTTTGATTTAAACCCTGATTTTTGAAAGGCTACTTTTGATTTAAACCTTGATTTATTAAAACTTTTATTATATTTATGCCGTGTTCTAATATGGCATTATGAATAGACAAATAATTAAACAACTGCTTAAGTGGAAAGACGCTTATGGCCGTAAGCCGCTATTAATAAGAGGTGCAAGGCAAGTGGGCAAAACCCATTCCGTTAAAGAGTTTGGCAAAATATCCTTTTCAGGACGTGTATTCTCGTTCAATTTTGAAAGAAACCCGGAACTTCACAGAATCTTTGAAGAAAACCTCGACAGCAATCGAATTCTAAGTGAACTTGAATTGCTTGTCAATAAAAAGATCATTCCAGGAGATGATTTGCTTTTCTTTGACGAGATTCAAGATTGTCCTAAAGCAATTATGGCTCTTCGCTATTTTTACGAGCAAAACCCAAAACTGCATTTAATCGCTGCCGGTTCCCTTATCGAATTTGCACTAAAAGACATTAGCTTTCCTGTTGGCCGTATTCAAACCATGGTCATGTATCCCATGACTTTCATTGAGTTTCTAATAGCTACCAGGAATGACTTGCTGGCAGGAAAGATCAGCGATGCACATGAAAATTTATCAGATACAGTTGTAGAAATTATAAATAAAGAACTGTATAACTATTTCATTATCGGAGGGATGCCTGAATGTGTGCAAACATATATTGATACTGGCAGCTTGATTGATGTGGTTCAGGTTCAAACTGACCTGATTACCACTTTCAGACAAGACTTTTCGAAATATGCCGGACATTCCGACAAGCGTTGTTTAAACAGTGTGCTTAGTAGTATCTCAGGCAGAATTGGTAAGCAAATTAAGTACTCCCACCTGTCTGAAGATTTTTCACAACCAACTATTAAAAAGGCCTTTGAACTATTAGAAACGGCACGGCTTTTCACTCGGGTGCAAGCTGCTTCCCCAGCAGGAATCCCCCTGAAGACCAATACATCTCCAAAAAAAATCAAGGTAGTATTCCTGGATATAGGTTTATTATCAAATCTCAATGGATATTATTCAACTATTCCAATTCATAAACAGAAGCTGAGTACCGCCTTTATTGGAATGATGGCCGAACAATTTGTTGGGCAGGAGCTTAGGGCAGTAATGGAAAAGGACTTGTATTATTGGAACAGAGAAGTACGTGGAAGTAGTGCTGAAACGGATTATTTAATTGAACAAGATGGAGAAATCTTCCCTATTGAAGTTAAGAGCGGCACATCCGGCAGACTAACCAGTCTTCACTTATTGCTAAAAACCTACCCCGGAATTAAAACCGCATATGTCTTCACAGAAAACAAATATGGAAACCTGCCAGACCAAAAGATTCAATTTCTACCACTATTTGAGGCTCAATCATTAGTTAAGAAACAGGATGTATCCCTGTAGCATCATACAATCTATTCTGTAAATTTTGTTTTACTCATTATATTGAGTAAAATAAACATCATGTTCGAAAGGTCAGAATTACAGATACTTAAGAAGAGAATAAATGAGCCACGAAGGTTTATTCAGGTTGTTTTAGGACCACGACAAGTTGGTAAAACAACTATGGTCAATCAACTTTTCCATCAATTACCAATCCCGGGATTATATGAATCTGCTGATGCTGTTTATGATGGAGATTCTATTTGGCTGCAACAAATCTGGGAAACTGCACGCTTAAAAATGGCTGCTCAGAATGCCAATGAATTCTTGTTGATCATTGATGAAATTCAGAAAGTACCCAACTGGAGCGAAACTGTTAAAAAACTATGGGATGAAGACTCACGCAATAATTTGAATATTAAACTGATTCTTCTAGGTTCGTCGCGCCTGTTGGTTCAAAAAGGTCTTACAGAATCACTAGCCGGACGATTTGAAACCATTCATCTGACACACTGGTCGTACTCTGAGATGAAGGAAGCATTCGGCTGGAATGCACGGCAATATGTCTGGTTTGGAGGATACCCTGGAAGTGCAGTATTAATAGATGATGAACCACGTTGGAAAAACTATTTGAATTGGGATGTTTGTACTCAGGACAAATCCTGTCATTTACAAAAATAATGGGGCAGCTTCAAGACGCAGGAAATACAACCACTCTATCGCATTACCTGAGACTTCTGGAAACTGCTGGTCTGCTGGGTGGAATCGAGAAGTTTTCTTCTAAAACTATTCGAAAGCGTTCAAGCAGCCCTAAATTTCAGGTCTATAATAATGCCCTGCTAAGTGCACAACATTCAAAGCAATTTGAAGATATAGTAAAAACTCCTGATGAATGGGGTCGCATGGTAGAATCTGCTGTGGGTGCCTATCTGGTAAATCAATCCATTAGAGAAGGTTTCTCTGTTTATTATTGGAGGGAGGGGGGCTCCTCCTTTCACCATTTTTGTCACCATGAGAACCATTATCATTAGTATTCTAATTATTCTGAACTTTGCATGAGGCTTATAAACAAGCGGCATATTGGAGCTCTCATAACTTTTTCACAGATAAAAGTGTACTAATTGTAAGCTTTGGTTCATTCACCCATTACAATATTGATCTGACATTATTAGAGGAAATATATATCGATTTTTCTGATGAAAATCAGATCATTAGTACTGTCAGATGTATTAAAGATTAATAAGATGAAAGCCCTCAGCAGATTTAATTCTGGCTCTTCAATAGTTCTTTTATGCCTGATATTATCATGTTCAAATGATATTGATATATATATCGATCATACTCCAACTCCATTGGTATTTTGCCAGGTTGATCCTTCAGATAGTTTTTGTATTGTTACTTTGTCTAAATCATTTCAAACACTCTCGGATGCACGTAAAGTTTTCTCTAATGGTGAAGACTTATTAGTAGATAATGCTGAAATTGTTTTAGAAGCTTGGGGTGCAGGATACAAATTATGGGAAACCGGCTTTAAATTGGTTGAACCAACTTCACTAACCTCAACATCAAATGTTATATCTCGAAGTGTTTACAGATCAATCAAGACACTTTGCTTACCAGATCCAACATCATACCATCCCCCACAAGCAGGAATCTATGACAATTTAAGATTAATAATTACTTCCCCGGAGTTTGAGCAAATCATTTACTCCAAAGTTCCAATACCTGATGTACCAAGGTCTCGCCATCCCTATACTCCAATACCATTGAACTTATATGGTGGCGAACACTCCTATTTCGTTTTTTTGCTTGAGGATGAAAGAATTAGGCATGCGGAATTTATGTGCGATTTTTATTATCAGGAATATACAGATCAATGGGTTGACTACAAAGCACAATTGTTTCTTAAATTGAATATTCCAGTTAGAGACACTTTATATATCAGAATTTTTGAAGAACAATTCTTTAATAAACTGGTGCAAAAAATTGGTAATAATCCAGATGTTGCATCGAGGCTTTTCAAATACATGGATTTTACTTTCCTAATCTCTGACGTCTATTTTCATGACTATTACCAAATCTACGATGGTTTGGATGATAATGACCATAGTTTTTATTCAAATATCAACAATGGTTTGGGACTGTTTTCGGTGAAAAAAAAAACCATAGTTCCAAATTTCATCTTTGACCATATGACTTTTGACTCATTATGTCATGGCAGATTAACAAAGCACCTCCGTTTTCGCGATTGGTGATCCCAATGGTCCACTCAGGATGTTTTGCCTACCTGATTTTCTGTTAAATATACAATCTCATGTGTCCTAGTAAGTATAAAGCATCCAATAACATTTATATGCAATTAGTTATGTGCTCAGATCAGATTAAGAAGTATCCTTTGTTTTCTTTCTCCACAACAAAACCCCACCACAAAAAACAACAAGCATCCCCACCCAATAGTACCACACAATCCGCTTAGTGGGTTTTGCTGAACAAACCATTCCACCCCAGAAGTGTGGATGATCTAATCCGGCTGGTACAGATTTCAGGTAATTCGTTTTAACTCGTTGTAATCGCTTTGAGAAATTCTTCGGAATTCCTTTTTGGTAAAAATCCACAGCTAAATCTTTTGATACATCGTCAGAAGCCTGCCATAGATGGGAAATAACCTCCTGCGCCCCGCCAATTCCAAATACTAAGCCCATGCTCACAAGTCCTTGTCCCGAATTTACCTTTCCATTGCCAGTATTACATCCATTGATAAAAATGCGTGTTCCCGTAAAATCATCTGCAAGTATTTCCGATAGTTTAAGGTAAGGTTCAGATGAACCGGCATCGCAAACTAATCCTGACTCCAGAGGGTCGGTATCATTCATTTGATAATGACTGGCAAAATGAATCACACGATAATCAGACAAAGATCTTCCCTCATCTGTTGCTGACACAATCTCCTGAAGAACCTGAAGTTCACCAAACAGTTGAGAAGGGTCATCATCTTGAGGACATCCGATTAATCGAATTTTTCTTTCTTGAGAATTTCCGTTTTTCATATCTGTATCAGTTCCCATCCAATAACTGATTCGGAATTCCTTATCCATATACTTCAGATCTCTGAATAAAGAGATCTGCTCTGACTCCTGGATTTTCTGTGTTATCATTAACTCAAATGGCAATCCAAGTAAAAATCCATCTGGTTGAATAATTAGATTCCTCGATCCTATGAACTTTTGTAATGGACTGATCAATACTTCGTACAAGTCATGACCCAGTTGATCATATTCCAATACCTCATTATCTGAATAATACCTAGGCCTTTCGCTATATAAAATAGATTTAAACTTCTTGACAGAATCTTCAAAACCCAGTGGGAAATTAATGGGATGACAGGTGACTTTCCCTCCATCCACAACAAATGCAATTGCCGATTCTTTGAAGAGATGATAGCTAATCAAGTTTTGATTCCACAACCTTGATTGTACCTGAATAGAATATGCACTTATAACAATGGGAAGATTCAGACTATCGTTATTATGTTCAAATTTTGTCGACCACATAATCAGGCTGTCTACCAAAGCTGGATATAGGGAATCTGCATCCATTTTTGAATAAGCTCTGATTTTCTCCATAAGGCTCTTTTGCTGAACAAAGAGTGCTGCTGTCTCTGGTGTTTGCAAAGCCAATTGCTCTTTTTCTGCCTGCACACGAATTGAATATCCCTTTGATCTGATTGACCATTCAAAAGCCTGGTTCAAAAAACGTTTCTCATTTGTAGACTCATATAAATGCAATGCAAGCTGAATTCCGGCGTCGAATAACCCCCTCACTTTGTCAGTAATAATAAACACCGAAGAGGAAGGAGGTTGAGCCTGAACAAAACTGTTTATTCTGTTCTCAGCAGATCGAATCAGATCGAAGGTCTCTTCCATGTCAATTCTAAGTAACAGCTCAGGCTCATTATCAAACAGAGAATTGACAAACCTGATGTAAGACGACACACCAGACAGGTAAACAGTTTCGTACGCAACCGGCATTATTGATTGAGAGCTCTGATCATTTTGAAGAGTATGATAATGAAATATATTGATAGATTTTTTATAGTGGTTGAGTGCTTTTTTTTTCAAGTTCAAATCGGCATACAGCTCACCAAGATACTTGTGGGTGTAAGCAATTTGAACATGCCCTGCCGGAAGAGAGCTTTTATACATTTCTATGGCAGTTTCCAGCTTTTCTTTCGCCAGTTCCAGATCACCCTGTAGGTGGTAAAAATATCCATAGTTTCTGAAAAACAGTGGTTCATTAAATTCCACACCGATCTGATCTTTCCCAATCATTTCATCTAATACATCAAAGCATTCCTGAGCTTGATCAAAGTTCCTCAAGGCTATTGAATTGGTGGCCATATTATTCATAATAAGGCTCTTCCGCATTGACATTGGATTGAGATTAATACTTCTCAATTGTGCCCTGACAATTTCCTCTGCCCTAATATGGTTGTAATGATCACTTTCAAGCAGGAATCTGTTGGTCTGGTTAGATTTGTGGAGCGCTTGATCATTGCTTAATTTTGCATACCAATCAACCAGTAAATGGTATGCTCTTGACAGTTCCAGATTACCAAGCTTTCTGTAGCACTGTGCCTTATAAGACAATAAGTAGCCCAAATATGTATTGGCCTTTGGGAAGCTCTGATATTGATTAAAAACTTGCTGACATAATTGTAGGCAAAGTATAGTCTCGCCATCCTTCAACAGCTTTCTGGCTTTATTGGTCTCTTCGTATAAATGATAAATAGTTTTATGAACAGTATCTCGCGTTAAAGCTCTATCAATTACGGTATTCCCCGGAACCATTTGGCTAAGCATCAAAAAATAAAACATACTTATTAAGTAATAGCCATGGAGTCTATTCATAGTTTGTTCGTGCCTGTTGGGTTTGTCAAGCATAAAGATAAGTATTCAAAAATCATAGATAAGTGAACTATGTAAATTTTTTCTTGATTTTTTATGCCTGATTACCTGGCAGTTATAGGTTGTTTCAAAAAGTATCATAAAACTGATTTAGATTATCCATTCTGGAATACACTCTATAATAAAGTCCAGAAGGTAAAACGTTAGAACTAAAAAGAAATTAAACGGAACCTCTGGCACAAGATGTGTTTGTGGCAGTTGGATAAAGCATTGGGAAGCAATTATCAATATTTACTACTGTTGTCCAGTAAAACAATTTAAAATGGGGGGGGGATAAAAATAGGGGTTACCTTTTAATTCACTATGGGATTAATAAATAGAGTCATAGTGATAGTAAACCAAATGTATGAATGGATTTGTATCTGATATTTTTGCAGAATTGGTTTAGGATTACAGACAATCATTTTCTTATAAGTTAGACTGTCTTGTCAATGCTAATAAAAAGGAGGTAATTTATGCCAGTAAAAAAAAGCTGGATTCAGAGTTCTTCTGGATGGATTCAGTGATGACCATGGATTCAGTGATGACCGAATATTTTAGAAGAAGCTATGCCCTCCTTCCACCGGGCTGGCATAGCTCAAGGCGTTATCGTCGAAATGGTGGAAAACAATAACTTTTAAGCATTATAAAGATGAAGAAAATAATAAGAATAATTGCTTGTGTGGCCTTGTTTTTGCCCCTTGCATTAGGTATCCAATCATTTAATAGCCCCGAGCCCGTTCCAGCACCGGAAGGTACAGTAATATCTCTTACGAATACTGGCGGACTTGATGGAGCTGGATGGTGGGAGACAGTTGGTACACCACCCTACACCTGGTTGGTATGGCATTGGACTAATGGACGGCAGGTGAAAGTGACATTTTTTGGATCTAGATATAGTGATAGTCAGGATGTTACTGATCCCAATTCTCCGGATATTGCAACTGACTTTGCGGATCCTCATACAGTGGGATTGGCCCAGTACTATTATAGAGATGGTTATGCTACAATATGGTCAAGAGAGTCCTCAGTAGATTCATGGATATCTCAAGGTACTATGAACATGTCATCATCCAATTGTACAATGGACGGCTCTAAAGTAATGGTGTTTACAGTTAATTGTGCTTATTTGTATAATCCATAAATCGTAGTGTTAAATTTGTTGGGAAAAGGAACCATCCTTTTCCCAACTTTATCCCATATATATGAAATGTCGGATTATAACTTCTTTACTTCTGATACTTATGGGAATAAGTTGTAGCACAGAAATCGATATTCTTACTCCAAATTCTAAAACAATTCCAATTGTTTATGGACTGATTGACCCATTTGATTCAATCCATAGCATTAGGATTGAAAGATCATTTCTAATACGTGATAAGGAGGGCGCTCAGCTAAATGACTCAGATTCATTATATTTTAAGAATGCAGATGTATGGTTAAGAGGAATAACAGATAATAGTATTAACTGGGAATTCAAACTCGAAAAGACCAATGTAGACAAAGACTTTGGTCTTTTTACAGGAGAAAATCATCATGTGTATCAATTAAGAGACACCCTGCCCATTCAGGTTGGAGAATCTACCACCGTTTCTGCTGGAGAACCTAATATAGAGAAGATTGAGCTTGAGATTTTCATTCCTGATATTGAAATGCACTTAATGTCAGAGGCTCCAATATTTTCACCGGTTGTTGTGTATGGTAAACCTAGCTCGAAAAATGCATCGGTTTATGGCGGATCAATTACACGGTTCTATTCTTCTACAAAATCGCTCTCTCCTGGAGCAAGGTGTAACTATCGAGAAGCTGCCTTTACTGTTCATATCTTTGAATCAACAAAAAATGGGACATATCCTAAAACAATAAAATGGACCACTCCAAATGGATTCAGTGATGGGTATACAATGTCGCCCGAAAGATTATTTAATCGAATTATGATGGGACTTAGTAATTCTGATAGTGTAAGGGTTAGAGTTTTTAAAAGCTTTGATATTGAAATAACACTTGCCTTGCGAAATTTTGGAGACTATCAGGCAAATTTA
>JAGLDP010000097.1 GCA_023145515.1 Bacteroidales bacterium | reverse complement strand
TTCATCTAAATTTGCTTGCGTAGAACCCGAGTAAACTTTCAATAGTGGATTGAAAACTCCGGGCAATATACCTTTCATATTGAGCGAGTTTGCCAGGACGATAAAGCGCTTGATATATGATGTAGAAGGATCACAAATGGTTGAAATAACTAACTCATACCTTTTGTTTCTCCCAATCTTAGATGCTTCAAGAATTTTCTTTGTAAGATAGTAAATATAAAAATCAGCCTCTAATGATTCCTTTGTGTAAATCTCATCACTATCAAGGTAAATTTTAATTTTATCACGCAATTGGCCTTTTTTATCATCAGTAAGAGTGGTAGATCCAGTAATATAAATAGTACCTAATATGGAGATGCGGGAATTTATGAATTTTCCACTAGAAAATATATCTTCTCCCCAAAATTCATCCATTTTGTTTAAAAATTCATCGATATCATCTGTTTCATCTGACTTTTCCTGAAAAAGGACATACGTTTTAAAGAAATAGTTTTTCACAATTTCTAAATCTTCTAATTCAAGTGCGCGATCATTTAAAACCTCAAAAAGGGTGAATGCATCTTCCATTCTACCAGTTTGAACAACACAAAATCGAAGATCGCTAATAAAGTTATTAATTGCTTCAATCATTCCGACTGCCATTTGGGGCGGAGTTGTGTTATCTTCTTGTGAAGTGGAGAAAGATTTGAACCTATCGAATATAACTTCTATGGCCTCTTGAAAAAGAAGGGTTGCAGGATCCGATTCATCAATCTTGTAGAAAGTTAAATCCGGCCCAGTTTCAGATGAAAGTTTAATGATGGATTTAGCCAAGACTGTCTTGAGTTTAGAGTTATATGCTCTTCTATCATAGCTTAAACGAATGTCACGATTAAACATATCTTTTGCTGTGCTAAAATACTGAAAATCATAATCAGAGTGATCAATTGCGATTTTTGGTAGAAAAAAGGCAACTTTATACTTGAATGAAGGATCAACTGTTGGTATATTTACGTCTTCCATAACATTCTTATGTAATTTACGCAATAAAGCAAGGCTAATAAGGCTTGAATCAAGAAACAGATAATCGCAACACTTTTTAAATGACTCAAATAAACGTACTGCCTCGTAATCACGTCTATCAATTGCAGATGCAAAATAGACTCTGTAAAGTAGAAAATTGAGATAGTTTGCCAAAAAAAGAGTAGTATATCTTTGTTGCCCGTCAATTAGTGAATGAATATTCTCATCTTCGCCTAGAGCTGTAACAATGGCTCCAGCAAAGTATTGGTTATCATTTTTAGACTCCTTTCGAGCCCGCTCTCTGTTATTGAAATGATCAGTAATTAATATATCGATTTCATTTTTTGTCCACTTGAATGGTCTCTGAAAGTATGGAATTCTAAAAGTTCTTGGTGTCTCTTCATCACCAGCAATATCGCTACCTAGTTTGTAGAAATTGCGAATTTTAGCCCCTTTTAAATCCATCTCAGCTCCAAACATAAAGTTATAAGTTGAACCAGAATAGGCAAACAACAAGAAGAAACTATGATAAAGTTACTGCGTGGTCAACCAAGGAGTCGGTAGGAAATTTCCAACGGAGATAAGTTGCTTTCTGTGAGACTTACCCAGAATTTACTTTGAATGAAAACACGTGGCTTGGTTTGGCATATCCCCGCATATCAGGGCTGTTGTTATTTTTTAAGTCTGTTGAGTTTGAAATCGTAAATCGGGCATTTGCGGTATGAGGCCCCGCAGCAGGATCATCATCCCGCTTGAGCGGGTTTACGTAATGTAGGATATCGGTAGGAGTTTCCGTGGCGGCATCCTCATTCTCGTGAGAAAGGCGTTTAAGGACATATTGCTATATGCCGTACTCATATTCGAAGCCGCACTAAGTTTTCAGGCAGAAAATAACTGTTTCATGGCCATTTAATCATAGGGAATCAACTAATTGGATTTCACTTGCTATTATTTGTCAAGTTTCATCTACTACTTCCTGCTGGGAATAATGTTTTTCGCTTTTCAATTATTCCTTCTCTGAAGCACTGATAAGAATCTCCACCACCCACCGGACCCCGTTGATCAGATAAGCGGCGATTGCATAGGTGAATTCAAGACTTGAGTGTCCCAGGTGCGGGATGTGTACGGGGTGGAATTTTGGTAACATGGTATCCTGTTTCTGGAGCCGTACCCGGTGTTTTTTTTACCGGAGGTTCTTGTTTTTGGTTTGTGTCCGTCTGTACTTAGCGTATTCGATTTCCAGGGTGATTAGCCTATCTGTTAGTTCCCTGAACTTTGTGTAGTTGTCCATTTCCCTTTTTACTTGTTCTACATCCCTGTTTCTGATGTACATGGTGTGGCCCTTGCCCATGTGGCTGAAGCTGAGGTGGTGGTATTCACCTCCATGTGATCTGGTCTGGATAGTGAGGGAGCCGGGGTGAAGGTTGCCCAGGCTGGTGATCTCTTGTTTTACTGCTTTGATTCCTTCTTCGTATTGTTGTTTATCCATACTGTATCATAATATTGATACATATTATTGTCAAGGAACAATAAACTGTTGTGTGGATATTAGCATTGAAGGAGGGCAACACTGGAAATAGTACTGGAGGACATATTCTTCACCGTTCACGTTCATATTACGTACAAGCTTCAATGTTTGAATGTGGAAACCTTCATTACTGATTCTGTCAATAACCTAACTGCCGTGAACAGATCACTTCTCCGGAACCAGGTGGAGAAGACTTTATTGACACCATAGCCTTAATATTCTATTTTCGGGAAACTGGTATTCACTTGAAGGGGAAGATCAATGAAGTATCTACTGGCTATAACGGCTTTGTTCGTGATGAATGGTCTTGCTGCGTCTAATCTGAATATTACTCCTGCTGACGACGGCACAGATATTTTGTGGCTATCCTGGACTATTTCTGGAGAATTCGGAATTGTGTGTAGATATGACGGACCTTCTATGGTTGGCGGCCGTGTCTTTCTGTACTGCCAGGACGGGGTCTCATCAACGATCACAGAAGATCCTTCCGGCGGTATTCACCTGTTGTTTTCCAAAAGGGACTCTTTGTTTTCTCTGAATCCTGAAACAATGGTCATTGAAGATACTATTTCTTTCGAAGAGATGTCTGAGTTCT
>JAGLDP010000096.1 GCA_023145515.1 Bacteroidales bacterium | reverse complement strand
ATTTAACATATCAGGCGATTATCTGATAAGTCAGGGTGATTATCAGTTCACATTACAGAATATGCCTTTAAAGAGGTTTGAAATAGAGCCAGGGGGACGTGTAATGCTCAATGGACCAATAAGAAATGCTGAAATAAATCTTGACGCTAATTATAGTACAAATGCTGTTTTGTATGATCTGGTTCTTGATGAAACAAATACTGACCTCAGGCAGAGGATTCCTGTTGAATGCCATCTTTTGATGAACGGTAAGCTTGACAATCCTGAATTGAAATTTGATATTGTGTTGCCACCCAATAGTGATGATATTGCCAGAAGTCAATTGAGTAATCTGTCTCAGGATGAAATGAATATTCAGATTTTTTCTCTTCTGATACTTAATAAATTTAGTCCCTTGCCGGGATTAAGCTCCAGTGCTGCAAGAGGTTATGAGAATGCAGGCATCGCCACAACTACGGAAGTATTATCTAACCAGCTTAATTATTTACTCTCACAGATAAACAATGATTTCGATGTGGGTTTCAATTATAGGCCAGGAGATGAACTAACCAGTGATGAAGTGGCTGTTGCTCTCAAAGCACAATTACTTGAAGACAGAATGACCATAAATGTGAATGGGAATGTGGATGTGAGGTCTGTTGAAACAGATGCAAATCAATTGGTTGGAGATGTTCAGGTGGAATATAAGATCACCCCATCAGGCAAAATTTTGGTGAAGGCCTTTACCCGGGCCAATGATCGTAGATTATATGAGTATTCTCAATACACACAGGGATTTGGAGTTTTCTTTAGAGAAGAGTTCGATTCATTTGCTAGTCTTATGAGTAAATACTGGAATGGAATTTTTAAATAGTAGAGGATAAATACTAAATCAAATCAGATATCGTTTTTTTCATAACTTTAGTAGATAATTAATAATTAAATGCACATGAATCTGTTCTTAATGATACAGACCCAATTTCAGGCTCAAGCCGCTGATTCCTTGATGATTGCAGAGTCGTCAGAGGTGTCCATACCCATATTTGAGCTAACACTTAAAGGTGGTTGGATTATGATACCTATCGTTCTGTTATCCTTTTTAGCGATCTATATTTTTGTTGAAAGGTATTTTGCTATTCGTAAAGCAGGACAGGAGGATAGTCATTTTATGAATAGAATAAAGGAATTCATTCATGAGGGTAAGATTGACGCAGCTATTCGTCTTTCTCAAGCTACAGATACTCCGGTATCAAGAATGATTGAAGCGGGTATAAGACGAATTGGTCGTCCGATGAATGATGTGAATGCAGCTATCGAGAATGTGGGTAAATTAGAAGTTTACCAGCTGGAAAGAGGTTTGCCAACATTGGCTACATCTGCTGGCGCTGCACCGATGATTGGATTTTTAGGTACAGTTATCGGTATGATCAGGGCTTTCTGGGATATGTCAAATGCAGGAAGTAATATAGATGTAAGCCTTCTGTCGAATGGTATTTATACTGCCATGGTTACAACAGCTGCTGGTTTGTTTGTTGGAATTATTGCCTACTTCGGCTATAATATTCTTGTGGCCAAGATTGATAAGGTAGTCTTCCTTCTCGAAGCCAGATCTTCAGAATTCATGGATTTGCTTAATGAACCCGTAAAATAATTCTGGAATGGCTATAAAATCACGAAATAAAGTCAATTTTCAGTTCAGCATGTCGTCTATGACGGATATTGTTTTTCTGTTGCTCATTTTCTTTATGATAACGTCAACAATGGTTCATCCTAATGCTCTGAAACTGCTTTTACCACAGAGTAGCTCCCAGGTTTCATCAACACCGATTACTACAGTATCTATCACTAAGAACCTGGATTATTATATTGAAACAAATCAGATAGATTTTAATCGTCTGGAACCAGCTCTGAAGGTGAAGTTTGATGGTGTGCCTGAAGCAGATCGAGTAATTGCATTGCATGCTGAGAAATCAGTTCCGATTGATGAAGTTGTAAAAGTTCTAAAGATTGCAAATAATAATAATTATAGATTAATTCTAGCGACGCAGTCAAGGTGAATTGCCAATGAAGCCATTCAAAAATATCCGGGGCCTTATAGGCACTATATTGTTTCACGGTATTCTACTGTTGATCCTTATATTTTTTAGCTTCCATGCTCCTTTCCCTCCTCCTCCGGAGCAGGGAATCGAAATAAATTTTGGAACTAATGAAGTTGGATCAGGACTAATGGAACCACAGCGACAGCAATATACTCCTCCTGTTCAGGAAGAGATTCAGCAAGAGGAAGCTCAAATAGCAATACCTGAAGATGTTGTAATGGTGCCTGATGAAGCAGAAAAAGAAGCTCAGGATATGTTAACTCAAGAGCTTGAAGATGCCGCTAAAATAGCAGTCCAAAAAGCTAAGGATGATGATGCCGAACGAAAAAGACTGAAGGAGATTGAGGATAAACGTCTGGAGGAGATTGAAAAACAGCGCCTGGAGCGATTAGAAAAGGAACGCATTGAAGAGGAGCGCCAGAAACAATTGGAATTGGAACAAATTCGAAAGGCTGAGGAAGAGAAGAAACGTCAGGAAGAACAACAACGCCAACGGAATGATATTAACCAACGAATGCAACGTTCTTTTGGTGGACAAGGTGATTCAGGTGGGGATGAAAGTGAAGGGGTTCGTGAAGGTGCTGGTAATCAGGGTGTCAAGACTGGAAATGTGAATTCTCAGGATCGTAGTATGATCAATAGCTCAGGTACAGGTATTTCGTATAGTCTGGAAGGAAGAAGTGTAATCGGACCATTGAAGCGACCTTCATATCCTGGTCAGGCAACAGGTAGTGTTGTTGTACAGATTACCGTGAATAAAGACGGAAGGGTGGTTTCAGCTATTCCGGGGGTACGAGGTTCAACAACAATGGATTCAAAACTTCTTAATGAGGCAAAGAAAGCTGCGATGACAGCTAGATTCAACAAGATTAGTAATCCAAATTCAGCTATAAGCCAGAAAGGAACAATCACCTACGTATTCAAAATAACAGGAGGGTAAAGATTCGCTTATTCGGTGACTCAGTGACTCGGTGACTCAGTGACTCAGTGGTTACATGGTTTTAGAATATCAATAATTTTACTGCTGCTCCGAGAATAATTACCAGAAGTACTATTCTTACAAATTTTGCTCCCCAGCTCACAGCAAATCTGCTTGCAATAAAAGCTCCCAGCATATTGCCTATAGCTAGTATTAATCCGGCTACCCAGTATACCTGATCGTTATAGATAAATATGGCTAAGGCAAAGGGTGTATAAAGCAATACTATCAATAGTTTAATTGCATTAGCTTTTACCAAATCGAAACCAGCCCCAAGTACCAATCCTGCTAATAAAAAGAACCCAACTCCAGCCTGTATAAATCCACCATAAACACCAATGCCAAAGAAAATAAGTATTTGCCACCATGTTGGTTTGGAGCTGATTATACCAGCCTGACCCTTAATCCAGACATCAGGCTTGAAAAGAATCATGAAAAACATGAAAACTAATAAGCCTCCAATCATTTTTGTCATGATAGCTTCAGTCAGGTTAACTGCCAGAATTGCTCCGAGGATGGATCCAATTACAGCTGGAATAGCGAGCCATATACCTTCCTTAATTTTAAAAACTTTCTGTTGTTTGAAGCTGGATACACCTACAATATTCTGAAACAGAATGGCAACCCGATTTGTGCCATTTGCTACGTTTGCGGGCAGACCCATAAACATAAGTAATGGCAACGAGATAAGAGACCCTGAGCCTGCCAGGGTGTTAATAAAACCACATAAAATCCCTGCGCCAATTAGCGCAGGGATATAATACCACTCCATTATTGAGTTTTTGTGTTATTGGATTAATAGCTTACTAACTTTCGTTTCTGATGCAGTATAAAGACTGACTAAATACAGACCCTTTGGTTGATCTCTCATATTAATCGATTTTGAGATGAGAGATTCACCAGATTCATATTTCTCATGGATTATTACACGTCCTGTCAGATCGGTTATCACTAATTCTGTTTTATCATCTGCTGAAAACTCTACTTGGAATACTCCATTGGATGGATTTGGGAATATGCTGATTCCACTTTGTAATTCATCAAAAAACACAGAAGATAATTGCTCCGGATTCCATATAGTGGTGAACATTCCTCGTCCATGAGTAGCAGCCAGGACTGTATTATCCGATTTTCTCATATTAATCATATCAACCCGAACATTAGCCATCCCTGAGATATTTTGTGTCCATACAACCGGATTGGCCAGAATATTGGTGGTAGTCCAGATTCCTAACTCTGTAGCTAACATAACTTCTATTCCGTGCTGAGGATGAATAAGAGCCCACCTAACAGGAATGTCAGGTAAGTTACTCTCTTTGCTCATCCAGTTTTGTCCGCCGTCTGTTGTAAACCATACAGATTCAACTCCATAATTCGAAAAGGTAACCAGCAGAGTATCTTCACTTTGTCCGATATCAATACATGAAATATTACCGGTTGGGAAATTCTCAGGTGTAAGATTAGTGAGTTGACCAGTATGAACGGCATCTTCTTGTTTGAAGATATGCCCAGCGAGTGATCCAAGGAAAAGTGTACTTTGCCCTTGTGGAGAATGAGGTGAATATTTGACATGAGAATATGGCACCTGGATATTGGTTGCAAGACTTCTGGGACTATTAGTAATATTATTTTCAGTAATACCGATCACTTCAATTTGATTAGGATAGGTGCCTTGTTCCTTCATTCTGTTTGCATATAATACATTGTCTCTTGAGTTGTAGTCCATTGCATTAACAAACATTCCTGAACCTAAACTCTTTCCTCTTTTTTGAACAGGGTCAGCTTCTTTTTGAGCATTCCATAAGTAGATAGAATTATGATATACTGTAGTGAGATGTATCACAGGATTATCTTCATCAATAAAGCAAAGTGCCCCATCACCCCCAGAAAGCATATCTCTGAATGTTGGCGTTTTTCCTCTTTTGTAAAACATAGTTCCATTATCTTGTAAGCCACCCATAAAGTGGATCGCTCCTGCTTCTGGATGAATAGCACATGAATAATACTGTAATGTGCTGTAGCCCCTATTAAGCTCAATAAAAACTGGTGTTGTTGCCGGAGCTGATTTAGTAGCAAAAATTCCTCCATCAGTAGCAATGACCATATCTGTATCAGAACCTGGCTTAAAGGTAAACATATGAATATCAGCATGTACATAATCGTCTGAGCCATTTCCATACATCCTTGACCATACTGATAGTTTTGTCCAGTTGTCACCTCCATTAGTAGTTCTCCATGAATCAAGGCCTCCAAGCCAGATCATATTTGGATTCAGGGGACTAACTTCTATAGAAAGGGCGTGCCAGGCTAGATAAGCAAAACCGGAAGGCAAATTTATCTCTTCCCAGTTTTGTCCATTATTTGTAGTTTTTATAAGATAATTGCAATCATAACCAATAAACTGGTCTGACCTGACGTATCCTGAAGCAATCGCAGCAAAAACCATATCAGGATTTGATGGTGCATGTGCTAACATAACCCTTCCAGGAAATTTGTTGCTTGACTCAGAAAGAATTTCATTATAATAATTATCCATTAATGTCCAGTCGGTACCATTATCTGAATACAATACACATGCTGCCCCCTCACGGTCATCCCAGTGATAAGTTGTTCCAATAAAGATTCGTCCCTTATCAGCATTTAGTTCAATATCAGAAGGTGCATAAGGACGGTTTCCACTTGGCACCAAAGGAAGCACCTGAGTCCAGCTGGTTCCTCCATCGCTTGATCTGTACAAACCGTCAGAAGGACCGCTTTCATGCAATTTACCTTTGTATAAACCTGATATTACACCTGCGTAGATAACACTAGTTCCATCTTCATCTCTTACAACTACATCAGTTACATAAGCCCAGTCAGCAGTTGATGGAATTAATTCCCAGCTTTGACCAGCATTAGTCGATTTGAATAAGCCGGAGCCTCGTCCGCTTGATTCGCGGTAGATAAACAGAGCTGTCTGGCTTTCACCTGTTCCGGCATAAAATGTAGAGGTATTATTAGGGTCATAGGTCAAAGAGCTGATAGATAGGTTACTGTAGAAGTCATCAACTGGCTGCCAAGGATCACCATTTATTGCATCATCACTATACCATAGACCTCCGGTTACTGATCCTGCCCATATTTTGGAATGAGTTGGATCATTGGGATCAAACATAACAACCCTGGTTCTCCCTCCCATATCTGTTGGATGTGCTGTCCAGCTAAGTTCATCTTGCACAGATTTAAATGCGGATGGATTATTTCTGATTGCATCATATGCCTCAGTTGTTCGCCAATTTGGGACAGTTTTGATGGCTGGGTCAACAGTTTTCAGGAAATCTGCATAACCGGCCATATCAGGACGATCCATTTTGGGTAGTGTTTTGATTTTATCAACTCCTAACACCGGTAGGGCCTCCTGGGTTTCATTGATGAATTTCTCATATGCTACCCTGGGGTCTTCTCCGGTATTGACGCTTTTAACAAAGAATAATAGTCCGGCAATGAGCACAACTGCCAGTCCGACAACTAAATAAGTAATGTTTCTCATGGTATGGTAATGTTTTGATTTAACTATAGGATAAACATGGGATAATCACCCATCATATTGTTGACTTGCATTTTTACATCCTGAATCAGGCTCTGGTTTTCGATATCCATAATAACCTGATCAATAAGTTCTACAATAGTATCCATCTGGTCTTCCTTAAGGCCTCTTGTTGAAATGGCAGGCGTGCCAACTCTTAGTCCGGATGTCTGGAAAGGAGATCGACTGTCAAATGGAACCATATTTTTATTTACTGTAATATCAGCTTGAACCAATGTGTTTTCAACTAGCTTACCAGTAATTTCAGGAACCTTAGTTCTTAAATCAATTAGCATACTGTGGTTATCGGTTCCTCCAGAGATTACTTTATACCCACGCTTAATAAACGAATCAGCCATTACGGAAGCGTTTTTTATCACTTGAGCCTGGTATATTTTGAATTCATCAGTTAGAGCCTCACCAAAGGCTACTGCTTTGGCAGCAATGACATGCTCCAGAGGACCGCCTTGGATTCCTGGAAATACTGCTGAGTTCAGCAATGAAGACATCTTTCGAATTGTACCTTTCTTTGTGGCTTTGCCCCAAGGGTTATCAGAATCTTTCCCCACCAAAATAATACCACCTCGCGGTCCGCGAAGAGTTTTATGAGTAGTAGATGTCACAATATGAGCATATTCCAAAGGGTTGTTTAGTAGTCCAGCAGCAATTAGCCCAGCAGGGTGGGCCATGTCAACCATTAAGAGCGCTCCAATGCTATCCGCAATCTCTCGCATTCGCTTGTAGTCCCATTCTCTGGAATAGGCAGACGCTCCTCCAACAATTAATTTCGGACGTTCACGTTTGGCAACTTCTTCCATCATGTCATAGTCAACTAAACCAGTTTCTTCTGTTACTCCATAGGCCACCTGGCGGTACAATATGCCGGAGCTGTTGACTGGTGAGCCATGTGATAAATGTCCCCCGTGCGAAAGATCCAATCCCATAAAAGTATCGCCCGGCTTTAAGCAGGTAAGGAATACAGCCATATTTGCCTGTGCTCCTGAATGTGGTTGTACATTAACATATTCAGCATTGTACATTTCTTTCAGACGATCGATTGCCAATTGTTCAGTTTGATCAACAATCTCACACCCCCCGTAATAACGGTGTCCGGGATATCCTTCAGCATATTTATTAGTCATAACCGAGCCCATAGCTTCAAGAACCTGGTCACTGACAAAGTTTTCTGATGCAATCAATTCGATCCCATTTTTTTGGCGTTGGTATTCTTTCTCGATTAAGTCAAAAACCAAAGTGTCTCTCATCATAACAGATATTTTTAGATATTTTAGATAGTTTTCACGTAATAAAGCTATAAAGATAGCCAATCGTTAGATTTCGGCCGACTTTGACAAGCGGAATTTAGGTCTTTTAACTAAATTTGTGCTCAAACTTTCAGATTGTGAAGAGGAAAACCAAGCCTACAGTATTAGGGAGATTTCTAAAATGGAGAGTAAGGCATGTTTCTAGTAAGAATTTCATGCTTGTTATGGCTGTATTAGTGGGCTTGTTTGTTGGGCTCGCAGCGGTAATAATGAAGAGATCAGTGCATCTGATAAGCTCATTACTAACTGGTAATTTTTCAGCAGATGATTATAATATTCTGTTTTCACTATATCCGGCTATCGGAATTGGGATTACCGTTTTTATTATTAATCATGTAATTAAAGGAAGGGTAGGACATGGAATACCAACTATTCTTCATGCTATTTCAACAACCAATGGAAATATTTCTCGTCATAATATCTTTTCTTCAATCATTGCAAGTGCTCTGACTGTTGGTTTTGGTGGGTCTGTTGGTTTAGAGGGACCAACAGTTGCAACAGGTGGTGCTATTGGAGCAAACCTGGGCAAAATGTTTCGACTATCTTATCGTCAGGTAATCCTGCTAATCGGTTGTGCTGCTGCAGGAGCATTGTCTGCAATTTTTAAGGCTCCCATTGCAGCAATAGTGTTTGTTTTGGAAGTGATTATGCTCGACCTGACTATGGCATCTCTTGTGCCATTGCTACTTGCCTCAGTGTCAGCTGCCCTTACTTCATATTTATTTCTCGGACAAAATGTTATTTACCAGTTTTCAATCATTGAGTCTTTTAATATGAGAGAGGTTCCTCTTTTTGTTGGATTGGGGATATTTACCGGGATGCTTTCAGTGTACTTTGCGAGAGTTTATGTGAAGGTTGGAGGATTATTTGATAAGGTGAAGAACCGATGGGTACGTATTGCTTATGGCGGATTCTTCTTGGGAATTCTGATATTTTTATTTCCCAGCTTGTATGGAGAGGGTTATGATACTATCAACGGTGGCTTGAGCGGAAATTTCTCATATCTTTTTGATAAGTCTATATTCTATAATCTGCCACGAGAGGGATGGATGCTTATTGGACTAGTGGCACTGGTGCTATTTCTGAAAGTATTTGCAACTTCGATCACTTTTGGTGCTGGAGGAATAGGTGGAATTTTTGCTCCTTCATTGTTTACTGGTGTTAATGCAGGAATTTTGTTCGCACTCATTCATAATCAGTTACTGGATCCAGACATTTCAGTTACAAATTTTGCTCTTGTGGGAATGGGAGGAATAATTGCTGGAGTTCTTCATGCACCATTAACTGCTATTTTCTTGATTGCAGAATTAACTATGGCGTATGAGCTATTTATGCCTCTGATGATTACTGCTACAATTTCGTATGCTACGATCAAGTATTTTGAGCCAAACTCTGTTTACCACATACAGCTCGCTAAAAGGAAACAATTGTTTACCCATGATAAGGATAAGGTAGTTCTTTCTCTTATGCGAGTTGACAAGCTGATTGAAAGAAATTTTTCAACAATCAGACTGGATGCAAGCTTGGGTGATTTAGTGAAGATAATAGCGCATTCCAGCCGAAATATTTTTCCTGTTATTGACGATGATAGTAATTTCTACGGAATGGTGATCCTTGACAGCATAAGAGATGTGATGTTTAATACAGAGCTCTATGATAATACTTATGTTCGTAATCTGATGATTTTGCCTTCAGTTACTATTGAACCAGGAGAAAGTATGGATTCTGTTGCTCAAAAATTTCATCATAGCGGAAAATATAATATCCCGGTAATAAAAGATTCTAAATATGTGGGGTTTGTGTCCAGAGCACGGGTGTTTTCTTCTTATCGACAGTTGTTGCGACAGTGGAGTGAGGAATAGGGATTATTAATCAATGGATTTTATTCAAATAAAAGGAGCTGAGAATCAGCAAATTGAAGCAGCTATATTTGCTGGAGGTTGTTTCTGGGGTGTTGAGCACTTGTTTAAGAAAATTGATGGAGTGCTTAGTGTTGAATCAGGATATACTGGTGGATACAAGGATAATCCTACTTATGAGGAGGTTTGTTTTCATAAAACCGGACATACAGAAGCTGTTCGCCTTACTTTTGATCCTAAAGTTGTAAGCTACAGAAAGCTCACAAAGTTATTCTTTGAAATTCATGATCCTACCCAACTTGATCGCCAGGGGCCTGATGTGGGTGAACAGTACAGATCTGAAATATTTTATTTTGATCAGAGCCAACAAGAAATCAGCATAGAATTAATTGATATCCTGAAATCAAAAGGCTTTGAGGTGCATACTAAAGTAACACCAGCTTCAAAATTTTGGCCAGCTGAAGTATACCATCAGGATTATTATGCCAAAACAGGTGGTACACCTTATTGCCACGTTTATATCAAGCGGTTTTAGATTGAATTACTGATTCATAATACATCTGACAGAAATTGCATACTTCTTTTTGTAATTGTATACAAAGGCAGTATTGTAATCATATCCTAATGTCAGATTATATGCTTCATTAGTTTGATATTCAGTACTGGAATAGAATTGTGCGTAATATCCTGATCCTGTTGACAATCCATGATCATATCGCCTACCAGCAGGTAATGCTCCAAAACCTGATAAATTGCTGGCCCCTGTGTTTGGTTCACGCCATTGATCAGATTCGTAATCCTTTAGCATACCTCCTGCTTCCTCTTTTCCTCCAAGATGATCTATCATAGCTACAAATTCATCTTTTGTTGGCAGATGCCATCCATCCGGGCAAGCAGATAAAGCTGATTCCCATGTGTACAAACGGCCATATTTATTGCAAAAAGAAGGGTCATCATTGTAGCAATAACTGGTATTGCCGGCGTAGTTGAGGTTTTCAGCCATCCACCATTGATTACCGATTTCAATTGTTGTGTAATTTTGCCCGTCGCGCGCATCGGTAAGACTTCCGAAATTTAGATTCAGAGTTGAAAATGTCCAGATTGGTCCTTCTGTGGTATTCCCTTTAACATCCTTAGCAATAACTTTCCAATAATATGTTGTTTTGTACTCCAGGTTATTCTTGTCAAAGCCATTCTGAGCATAGTTAGTATAGATTTGCTCAGGTGGGTTTGTTGTGCCAAAAAAGACAGTATACAACATCATATCTCCATCAGGATCAATGCAGTCCCAGCCTAAGCTTAGCTTGATTCTGGTATTTTCTGCATTGTGTGCAGGTCTTGGATTATCTGGGATTTCAGGAGAAAGATTTGAACTGGTTACCTGTAAGGGAATCCTTGCTGTATCTGTCAGGCCTCTGGAGTCTTTTACAACAAGTGTAACCATATAATCACCAGGAGCATATTTATGATCAGCAGTTTTTTTAAGTGCATATTGTGTGTCAAAAAACTCATCACCTTCCCAATTCCACATCACAGTAAGCTCGTCTTGATCATTTTACAGATCTGTTGAGCCAGATGCATCAAACAAAAAGATAGTTTCATCGTTTCCAGTTCCCGGATCGATAGTGAAGCTGGCTGTAGGTTTTGTATTCTCTTTAGAACATGATGATATAAGGACTAATAGGAGCATACTGAATAGACGGATCGGACGTAGGTTGTTCATAGTAAGCATAGATTGAAGTCCAAAGTTAATAATCCTTCAGAATGGTTGCATAATATTTTAATATCTTGTTCCTGAATTAACAAAAATAGTATGGATCAAGGAATGTTTAAGACCAAAATCGGACTGCCTTTAGTATCGTTTATTATACTGGGTATGATGTTAGGTGGAGGGATATTTGTTTATACCGGTCTTGTTTATGAAATGACAGGTCCGGCTTTACCTTTGGCTTTTGGTATTGCTGTAATACCAGTGTTTATAAGTATGCTACCTCTGGCCATGCTCGGAGCTGCTGCCCCAATCAGTGGAGCTAATTATGTTTATCCGAGCCGAATGGTTTCGCCCGTATTAGCATTTTCTGGGGTGTGGGTATATGCACTTGCTTCGTTCTTCGGACAAATTCCTTTATACGTGATTGCAACAGGTAAATATCTGCAAACTATTTTTCCGGATTTGCCCTTGGTACCCGTGGCGATAGGGATATTAACATTCTTTTTTCTAATAAATTTACTTGGCATTAAACTGGCTGCCCAGATTCAAGGTATTCTATTACTATCTCTTTTGGTGGCTTTGCTGATCTTCTCTTTCGGTAGCTTTGATAACCTTGATACTAACCTTTTTACTGGTTTTTTTGATAAGGGTGCAGGCTCAATAGTATTAGGAGTGGGCTTGCTTACTTTTACTTATTTTGGAGCTAATGGAATCATTGAATTGGGTTCCGAGATTAAAAATCCTGGAAAAACGATTCCAAGGGCATTCTTCATTGCATTCCCTATTGTCACAATCTTGTATATAGCAGTAGCTACGGGTACAGTTGGAACATTGTCTCCAGATGCCATTGTTACCTCTGAAGATCCTCTGATTCAGGCTGCTAATGGAAATCTTAGCAGAGGCTTTTTTGTCTTCTTTATTTTTGGAGGAGCTGTATTGGCACTGTTAACCACCTTAAATGCATTATTTATTATAGGAACCCGTTCTCTGTTGATGATTGTGAAGGATAATCTCTTACCACAATGGTTGGGTAAACTATCTAAAGGAAAGCAAGTTCCTTATGTGTTGTTAACTTTGATTTGGCTACTATCAATATTGGGTGTTATCTCTGGATTCTCATTGGAAACATTCGCTTCGTTTGCTGCTTTGGGCGGACTGGTCATATTCTTTCCTATTTTATTGGCTGCACGCGTGTTTCCTAAAAAATATCCAGAGTTATACGCGAAATCAGGGTTCCGTCTTACACAATTCTGGCTCAATTTTACTGTGGGGGTTGGAGTGCTGATGGTGCTATTTTTCGGACTAATTATTTTGGTGGATATGGGATCAATTGTAAAATCAGGGTTGTTCCTCATTTTTATCCTTTCAGGCGTTTTAGTATTTTACCTGAGAAAAAAATATCTTGCTGCAAAAGGTGAGACAATTAACATAACAAAACTGTAAGCTATGAATATTAAATACTCAATATCAGTTCTATTCTGTCTTGTAACTATGTTGTTTGCATGTGATACAGCAGAACAAAAGGAAGCAAATGCCTCTGAGAAGCCCGCCTACTCAATAGCTATTCATGGGGGAGCTGGAGTTATTTTGAAAGAAAATATGAGTGATGAACTTGAAGCTCAATACAGATCAAAACTATTAGAGGCTTTGAGTATCGGTGAAAAAATTCTGGCTGATGGAGGTACATGTCTTGATGCTGTTGAACAAACTATCTGGGTGATGGAAAATTCACCATTATTTAATGCTGGAAAAGGAGCTGTTTTTACTCATCATGGAACCAATGAGCTGGATGCTTCAATTATGAATGGTAGTGATTTACAAGCTGGTGCGGTTGCTGGTGTTGGTGATGTTAAGCATCCCATAAGTTTGGCAAGGAAGGTGATGACTGATTCAGACCATGTGCTTTTGTCTGGGGCAGGGGCAAGTGAATTTGCTCGTGAAGTGGGACTTGAAATTGTGGATAGTTCATATTTTTATACTGAAAAGCGCTGGAAATCTCTGCAGAGAGCACTTAAGAAAGTGAATGCCAACAAATATGGAACTGTAGGGTGTGCTGCTATGGATCAATATGGGAATCTGGCAGCTGGAACCTCAACAGGAGGTATGACAAATAAAAAGTACAATAGGATTGGTGATGCCCCAATTATTGGAGCAGGTACTTATGCTTCAAATAAGTCATGTGCCATTTCAGCGACAGGACATGGAGAATTCTTTATTCGATATACCGTAGCTCGAGAAATCGCAGCTTTAATGGAGTACAAACAGATGAGTCTGCAATCTGCTGCTGAGGAGGTGATAATTAAGCGCTTGAAACCTATTGGAGGAGATGGTGGAATCATTTCGGTGGATAAGGATGGGAATATCGCCTTAGTATTTAATACCCCGGGAATGTATCGTGCATCAGTAAAGGCTGGAGAGAAACCTTATGTGGCAATATTTAACAAATAAATGTAATTAGATGATAATAAAGATATTGCAGGCTATTATGCTTGTTGCAGTTTTGCTTCTGGCATGCTCTTGTACTGAAAAGGAGAGTGCTGATAAGCCAAATATTGTTTTTATTATGGCTGACGATTTGGGATATGAAGGCTTGAGTTCAAATGGTAGCCTGTCTTATAGTACTCCTAATCTGGATCAACTAGCTGAGGATGGAATGCGCCTTACCCATTGCTATTCACAACCAGTTTGTACTCCAAGCAGAGTTCAGATAATGACAGGTCGATACAATTTCCGTAATTATAAACAATTTGGTTTCCTTGACCTTAAGGAAAAAACTTTTGGACACTATTTGCAAGATGCTGGATATATTACTGGTATTGCCGGAAAATGGCAATTGGGGAACGGAATCGAAGCTCCATTCATGGAGGGCTTTGATGAATATTGTGTGTGGCAAGTATACAATAACGTAGCAGGGAAAGATGTGAGGGGGTCAAGATATGCTGATCCGAAATTGTATATGAACGGAAAACTTATCGATGGAAACAAAGGATTATACGGACCAGACCTTTGTGCTGAATTTGTCATAGATTTTATTGAGAAGAATCAATCCAGACCATTCTTTGTTTATTACCCCATGATTCTGACTCATGATCCTTTTGTTCCTACCCCAAATTCTGATGAATGGGAAGAAGATCCCTTCAAACGTGATACCAGTTTCTTTACTGATATGGTATCTTATACAGATAGTATTGTTGGTCTTATAAGAAATAAGATTAAGGATCTAGGTTTAGAGGGTAATACATATTTATTCTTTACTGGTGATAATGGAACTAGTCGTAGTATATACACTCAGACTGACAAGGGAGTAGTACGGGGAGGGAAGTCTCTGACTCACGAATATGGAATTCATGTTCCATTTATAGCTTATGCGCCTGATCGGATTTCTTCAGGACAAGTAAGCAATGCTTTGGTGGATTTTACGGATATACTACCCACTTTTTTAAGCATTGCAGGTATCGATCGTCCTAAAAAGAAGGTTCTGGACGGATATAGCCTGCTCTCATTGTTACACGGCGATGTTGATATGGTTAGGGAGTTTATATACGGGTACTATTGGAAGAGAGGAAGAGATCCTCTAAATGTGAAAGAATATGTTCGCGATTACAGCTATAAGTACTATCGATCTGGAAAGCTGTATGATCCTGAGTTGGATCCTGAAGAAAGAAACGAATTACTCGGACCGGAATACGAGCCGGTAATGGAAAAAATGAAGGAGATGATGAATTCGGTTCGACTACCTGATATGAAAAAGTAGTTCTTTATTGATTATTTGTTTTTCGAAATCCTGGTTTGTCCACTCCAGTCTAAGCATATTACCACCCGAATTTTCAAAGAAGCTTATGCGGATAGCATGCATTCCTTCGCCTAAGGCAATCTCTCCTGATGCCTCAGCTGGTCCGTGAAGCCCATCATGGTTGATTACTACCTGATCACCTAATATTAGTTTGCTGCCATCATCAGAACTAAGATAAAATCGGTAAACGCCTCCTTTTTCAATTTTTAATAGTCCTTGGTAATCAATTGAGAAATTTTCTTCGTCTTCTTTTGAAGCCAAATCAAAGTTTTCAGCAACTCCTTGTTTTTTAGGTATTAAACCATTGTAATTCGGAATGCGATTCCATTCACCCTCATAGTAGTTATATTTCAATCCGGGTTTAAGTCCTGATAAGTGCCTGCCCGGGAATGGCTTAACCTTTTGAAAAATCTGGCTACTGGTATCACTTATTGGTACTCCATTCAGAAAGCAGCAGGCTGTTAAGGTACTGCTTTCCACAATCTTAAGAGAACCATTGTATATTGGTGAATCAACTGTTGGCATACTACCATCCATAGAATACCTGATTGTGCTTGCATCCTCTTTTTTCTGGATGTTAATATCAAGATAATCAGTGAATTCACTGTAGTCTGAGATAATGAGTGGTGGCTCATAAACAACAGGAGTACCAACAATATCAAGAATGATTACTGTATTTATGGAATCAGGACAAGTATGTGGAATATTAATATAGATTCCATCTCTTTCTTTAGTGATAATCAGATTTTCTTCTTGCTGATCTTCTAGCATGAAAGCTCTGATGGTCTCATTTCCAAGACCTGGCACTTTCAATACTCCGTTTTCAGGGTAATCAAAAACATGTAGGTATAAGCGAGTGCTCTCTTCCATAGGTTTTTGGGTGCAACGTCCCCACTTCAGGTTTTTAAACGGACTAGCCTGAGTTCCGTAGATTGCATCGCTATTTTTTCTCATCCAAATACCGATATCTCGCATCCGATCAATACTTTCCTGGGGGAAAAGGCCTTCAGCTGTGGGTCCTATATTCAATAGAAAATTACCGCCTTTGGATGCAATATCTGATAATTTATGAATTAGGTCTTCAGTGCTTTTAAAGTTTTTATCAACCCGGTTAAAACCCCAATGGCCATTCATCGTCATGCATGTTTCCCAATCAGTGTCTGGTAAGCCTGTAGCAGGAATCTGTTGTTCTGGAGTACCAAAATCTCCTCCAAATACTCCTTCTTCTGATAATCCAGCCATCCCTGCTCGTCCTACGCCAACTCGATTATTTATGATTATATCAGGTTGTAGACTTCTTACATAATGGTACAAATCAGTTCCATACTCATCGGTCCAGGTCTTTTCCCATTCGCCATCAAACCATAATACTCCAATCTCTCCGTAATTTGATAAAAGCTCCTTCAATTGTTTCTTCATGTATGATACATAATCATCAAACACTGCACCTTCTTCAGAACGCTTAGTTTCCCAACCTCTTCTCGGAAGATAATCTGGATGATGCCAGTCCATTATCGAATGATACCAACACAATTTGATTCCTTCTTTTTTACATTCGTCTGCTAACTCTTTCAAAAGGTCTCTTTCATAAGGCGTTGACATGATATCAAAATCAGTTTGCTTGGAATCCCATAAGCAGAATCCATCATGGTGCTTGGAGGTGATTACAATATATTTCATTCCAGCATCCTTTGCCATTTTCACCCACGCAGAGGCATCAAAAAGTGTAGGATTAAACTTGTTGATGAACTGATTATATGTCTCCAAAGGTATCTGGGCAGTTGTACGAATCCATTCTGCATGATTCTTTGAATCTTCCCATTCGCCGGCTGGAACAGAATACAAACCCCAGTGAATAAACATACCAA
>JAGLDP010000095.1 GCA_023145515.1 Bacteroidales bacterium | reverse complement strand
TGGCCAATATGCCCGGATGGTTTTTGTGGGATACACAGGAGATGTCAGAGATTATCTCTTGGATGAGAGCGTATAATGTTAGTCCTGAAAATGAGAAGAAGCTGCAATTTTATGGGATTGATATTGTGGCACCGGAATACGGACTGAATTCAATATTTGATTATCTGAAAAAATTTGATGCAGCAGTTTATGAAGAGCTTCAGTCTTTGAGTTTTGCAAATGACTTGCTTGATGATAGTAATTGGCAAGCTACCTTGCAAAGAGTTTCAGCTCTTCCATCACAAGAAAAAGATGTTCTCAGGGCTAATTACCGAAGTCTTTACGATCAGATACTACATAATAAAGTCGATTATATTTCTCTTTCTGGCAGTAAGGATTATAACTGGATTTTGAGACTTGCCTTTAATGCTCAGCAGGCCACCAGAATGTTTACAGCTGATACAAGGCTTAGCATGGGCTTGATAAGAGACAGTGCAATGGCAGCTAATACTCTTTGGATACACAGAAGTCTAGCCAAAAGCGAAAAGACCATTATTTGGGCACACAATGTTCATATTACAAAGGGAGAATTCACGATGACCGGAGAATCTGAGAGTATCAGAGGCATGGGATATATTCTTGCTCAGGCGCTGAAAGATGATATGATTTCTATAGGTGCTTCATTTAGTCAGGCTGATGAGAGCACTATTGATGGAACTCTGGCCAAAATAGGAATGAAATTTGGACTGCTTGATTTGAAAGGCAAGACACAGGATCAAGATGTAATAAACTGGTTGAATACTAAAAAAGTTATGCTCGGACAGGGATTTGAAATGACCTGTATCCCTTCGAAATCCTTTGATGCAATTTTTTTTATCGATAGCATCTCCAGAACAATTCCAAATCAAGCATCTCTTGCAAGATTTCGAAATTTGAATTAGGAATTATTATCTGCCACCAATTCACCAATCCACCAACCTACATCGCCGGCCAGGTATCTGTGAGCCGATACCCTTCTGGCCACGGATCATCGGGATCTAACATCACCTGATGAGTGCCGGTTATAAATCCTCGTCCGCGCACAGTAGGAGTAATGGCCCTGGTATCTCCAATGGATGTTTCGGCCATAATTGAGCATTCGAATTTTGATCCAATAATTGATTCTGCAATATAAACATCTCCCACTTTCATTTCTCCTTTGGCGTACATCACAGCCATTCTTGCTGAACAGCCTGTGCCGGTAGGACAACGATCCACCTTGCCCGGGTCAATTGCTACCGTATTTCTACCTTGAAGAGATCCATCAATTAACTGCAATGGTTTTGTAAACTGACAGAATGAGATATGATTCCATCCTGAATCCCCTGGATGAACAAATCCTAATTGCTCGTTGGCGGCCTTAGTGATTTTTGTTCCTAAATCGGCTAGTTGTTTGGCTTCATCCGGAACTATTTCAAAACCCAGCGCACTAGCTTCTACTATCACAAAGCTGTCTCCACCATAGGCGGTGTCAACAGTCAAAGTTCCGTATCCCTCTATTTCCAGAGGCACATCCAGCTTGTCGGCAAAAGACGGAACATTCTGGATCTGAATACTTGTTGCTTTTCCATCTTTGCAAAATGCTTTCACTCCAACCAAACCTCCAGGCGCTTCAATGAAGAAATTGGTCACCGGCTCCTGCATTTCTATCAGTCCGATATCCAGCAAAACTGTCGATACGCAAATGGAATTTGATCCCGACATAGGAGGAGTATGCTCTGGTTCCATGATGATAAAACCATATTTTGCTTTAGGGTTTTTTGATGGTACAAGAAGGTTGATATGTTTGAAAACTCCTCCTCTGGGCTCATTCAATACGAAGTTTCTCAGAGATTTATTCTGATCAATCCATCGTGATTGTTCCCATAAAGTATCACCAGGCGGAACAGGAACTCCGCCAACTATAACATTTCCAACTTCTCCTTCGGCATGGCACGAAACCATGTGGATGACTTTGCTTGTTCTCATATTTTAATCTCCATATTGTGAATTTTCCCAAAACCAACTCTTAAATCAAATACTTCCCTCGGATCTGCTTGGGTGATAATGCTGACAAATGCTCTTATAACGCCCAGATGAGTAACGATCAGAACAGGATCTTTACTTTGATTCTTTTTCAGATCCTCAATAAAATGCCTGACTCTTTCAAGAAGCTGCAAAAATGATTCTCCACCAGGTGTTGGTACATTGAGATAGTTATCAAACCATTTAATGGCTTCGGGTGTTTGGTCTATCTCATTCCATGGCATCATCTCCCAGTTGCCAAAATTTAACTCCATCAATCTATCGTCGATGATCAGCTTATCATTGTCAGGAGTCAGATATCTGGCTAAACTGATGCACCTTTTCAAAGGACTTGAATAAACGCTTCCATATTCAGTGGAACCCAAAAGAGAACGAACATCTTCTTTTTCGGTGTCGAAAGAAGATAACAGATCGAGATCTGTTTGTCCGTAGCAAATACCTTCCGCGATATCAGGTTTGGTATGTCTTATCAGATGTATTTTCATAATAAACCGCTGAGTACAATAAAACACAAATAGTAAGCAATCTCTGAAAGTTGCTGTAAGGCACCGAGTACATCTCCCGTATATCCACCGATCTTTTTATGTATGTATTGCCTGAATGCTAACAATATAAGAGCCTGTGTAACAAGCATAAAGGGGATGAATGCAATGGGGAGCAGGAACAAAGGCGCCAATCCAAATATCAGGGCAACGAAAAGCGTTGTAAAAGAGATTTTATTACCTACAGGTTTTGACTTACTGGTTTCATCCTGACGAACATAGCTTGAGGTCATGATGAGTAGCACAGGATTCAAGCGGCTGAATGCATGGGCTGAAATAAATACAATTGGGATGGCATCTATTCTGATTTCATTTAGCAGCATGAACTTTGAGAGCAATATCAGAATCAGAGCAATGGCACCATAGACTCCGATTCGGCTGTCTTTCATTATAGCCAGAATTTTTTCCTTAGTGTATCCGCCTCCAAACCCATCGCAGAAATCGGCAAATCCATCTTCATGAAATGCCCCGGTTAGCAGAATAGTCAGAATCATACTGATAAGAATTGCTATCGGATTGCTGAGAACTGTTTGGCTTAGCATAAAGGCAAGAGCTCCAAATCCCCCAACCAGAATTCCGATGAGTGGAAAATATCTTGTTGCCTTGTTCAGGTTGTCATCCGAAAACCCGACTCCTTTCGGAACCGGAATCCTGGTGTAGAACATAATGGCAGTAAACAGTATTTTCAGTTCCCTGTGCATTGCTTAGTCTTTATCTGTTACTCCGGCCTCCTGAAAACTGGCCATTTCATTCAGGAAATTTATCGATGATTTGATTAGAGGATAAGCAACCGCCGCACCTGTGCCTTCACCAAGTCTCATGCCCATATCGAGCAAGGCATCTGCTCCAATGTGTTGAAGCATGGATCGATGTCCTTTTTCATCAGAGACATGACAGAAGATGCTGTTATCCATTATCTTAGGATCGATTTTCCTGGCTATTAAAAAGGCTGAAGTGGCAATAAAACCATCTATTAGCAGAATCATTCCTTTTTCTCTGGCCGCCAGCATGGAACCACACATCATAGCTATTTCAAACCCTCCGTATGTTGCCAGGATTTCCATTGCACCAGATGGCTTATGTTTTTTTACAAGTGCTTCCAGGATCCCGGTTTTTTTCTTTAATCCTTCTTTATCATGACCAGTACCCTTGCCAACACAATCCTGAATAGGTATTCCTGTAAGCGAATGCATTATTAGTGAAGCAGAAGATGTATTGCCAATTCCCATCTCTCCGAAACCAATAATATTGCATCCCTGAGAATGTTCTTTCTCAGTTAGTGATCGTCCGGTTTCAATCGCTTTATTGCATTCATCAGTTGTCATTGCCGGATGATTCATAATATTTTGTGTACCCCGGCCAATTTTCGCATGGATTAATCCGGGATGATCGGCAAAATCGTGATCCACCCCGGCATCAACAACTTTCAGATTGATATCATGCTGTCGGCAAAATACATTGATGGCTGCCCCTCCATTCAGGAAATTCATGACCATTTGAAAGGTAACTTCTCTTGGGTACAGACTGACCCCCTCTTCTGTTAGGCCATGATCGCCGGCAAAAACAAGTATCGTTGGATTAAGCAGTTTTGGCTCAAGAGTGTTTTGAATGGTTCCGATCTTTAGTGCCAATTCCTCCAATCGTCCCAATGCTCCCAGGGGTTTTGTCTTAGAGTCTATTTTATTTTGTAATGATTCTTTCAGCATTGCTTAGCGTATTGTATCATTTGATTTTTACCGGGATCCCTGATGTCATCAAAAAGACCTCGTTGGCACTTTCTGCGATGTGTTGATTGACCCAGCCGTTAAGGTCGGCAAATTTTCTGGCGTTTTCATTTTCGGGGTGTACTCCCATACCCAATTCATTTCCGACAACAATAAGGGTGAAATCCTGACTGATGAGTTTATCCCATTCAGTAATGGCTTGTTCTTTGGATTTTTGGATATTATATTTTGAGTCGAAATAGAAATTTGTAAGCCAGAGTGTGATGCAATCCAGAACTACTGTTGTATTCTTAAGATCAAGTTTGCTTAGGTACTTTTCTTCTTCTATGGTTGTCCAGCGATGGTCTCTGTCTGACTGATGGTGAAGGATACGCTCTTTGAAATCATCATCCCACACCCTGGCCGTAGCCAGGTATGTGGGGTTTGATGATTTCTGCAATGCAATTTTCTGTGCGTAGCTACTTTTTCCTGAACGTTGTCCGCCTGTGATAAAAATGATCTCTTTCATATTAGAATTGGTATGTGAAACTTCCTGAAATCATTCTGCCTGGCATGTAGTATGTGTCTTTCTCAGTATAGTTTTCGTCTGCCAGATTTTGAACCTGCAAGCCAAATTTGTAGCGGTTCTTAAAAGTATAACTGCATGATAAGTCGATTACTATGAAATCGGGATGCTCAAGAATCGCTTCATTTATGAGTCCCTCTCTGATTGGTTCACCGGAAGTAGTAGTAAATGGAATCTTCTGCCAGGTGCTATAATCATAAGCATACAACCAGTTATCCTCAAGTCGGTGACCAATGTACCGACAGTTTATTCGGGCTGAGAACCCCTTGAAATTGCGAAATTCAACTCCGAAACTAGCATTGTTTCTGCGAACATAATTCATGTCAGAGACAACGGAATCAATTACCACCTCAGATTTTAGCAAATGAGTTATGCTTGCATACAGTTTCAATGAATACCGGTAATCAGAAAAAACTCCAAAATCAAATGCAAAACTTCCTTCAAGTCCATTCATCTGAGCATTGTCTGAATTTTTAAAAGTGATGGTGTCAGGACTAGAATAGTCATATACGATCATGTCATGGTGAGTATTTGCAAACAAGGTAATGTCAGCAGATAAACCCAGTTCTCTCTTATTTATGCCAAAGCCAAGATCAGATGAAAAAGAGGATTCGGGTTTTAGATCTGGATTTCCTTTGTATATGCTTGATCCGTAGCTTGAGGTATACACATATGTTCCTGTTTTTTTGAATGCATCCGGAGCCAAAAATGCAGTTCCAGTACTTGCGTGTATCTTGAGTCCCGGTAAAATCGAATACTGTATTCCGAGGTTAGGGTTCAGTGTGTTATGAATGTCTGATGCCTGACTAGATTCCATGTAATCAGTGTCATAAACTTTGAATCGTATGTAATCGTACCTTGCTCCTGTTGATAGCTTAAGCTTGTTGTCAAGGAGGTTCATTTTGAACTGAAAGAAGGTTCCTGTACTCATATTATTGTGGTTTGGAAAGTAGGGGACAGTCCTGGTTTCTTCATCAGACCATAGCATGGTTTTATACTTATATGACTTGTTGTCGATCCCAAACAAAATAGAATGCTTTCCTAATGAGATCTCATCCTGCAAAATGAATCCGTATGTATTGGTGTGGTTCACGCTGGTGGTATATCTTTCATCTGAGAGATCAGAAAAATAGGTTTCCTCATCAGAGATAAAATACGGACTAAACCTAAAGGAATGATTGCCTGATTGGCCGGTTAAAACGAGATTGTGTGACAAACGCTGAAGGTCTTTCTGTTGTTGTCCGTAGATACCCCAGAATGTGCCATGCATCAGCACATCCTTGGCCATGAACATATCTTCATACAAGTGAATCTCCCAGTTCTCATTCAAATCCCAACCGAGACGTAAACCTGCGTTATATTTTTCATAGCTGGTATTCTCAGCTGTCTGGTTGTAAGAAAGTGGATCCATGATTTCTTTTTCTAATTCGGTCATATCCAGCAGGTTTCGCTTGCCTGTTTTGTAGTCATTTTGTTGACTCATAGCTTTAGCATAGAAATCAAAATTCAATTTTTCACCCAAACTACCACCAGCCTGAACCTTTGCCTGGCCTGTTCCGTAGCTACCCAGAGTCAAACCTGCACTTCCTTTGATTTTACCTTTGCTTATTGGTGTAACCACATTGATTATCCCGGCCATTGCTCCGGATCCGAAAAAGGCTGAAAAGGGCCCTTTCAGAATCTCAACCTGATCAGCCATTTGAAGGTCAAGCGCTGCAATATTCTGGGTTCCTGCCGGCATGCCATTGACGAGAACCATGGTATATGTATATCCATGAGCTGTAGGAGAATATCCTCTCATCCCGATATTTGACTGGAGACCAGGATATTCAATGACATCGATGCCAGAAGTTTTCTTAAGCAGGTCACTAAGGTTTTCTGATGGAATGCTTTCAATATCTTTTTTAAGCAGAACCTGGATAGAATGCGGAAGATCATTAAAATCAGAGCGGGTGCGAAAGGCAGATACTACAATTTCTTCCAGATCATACTTGCTGATTGAATCCTGATTCTGAGAAAAACCTGTTAGTGTGTTTGCTGTAAGAGCCAGTAAGACGAATAAATAGCGAATTTTCATATTAATGCAGATTAGTTACTTGTTTACTTTATTGATTGCTTTGTTGTTTAGTGATTTTTGTGATACCATAAAGACTACGGGTTTGCCAGAAATTGGATTTGTGCGGGTGACCACAACACTTTTATATACTTTTTCAATATTTTGGTAGTTTAAAACTTGCTCTGGAGTTCCCTGAGTATAAACCTTTCCACCTGATATCATGCTTAGAAAGTCGCAGTATTCACTGGCAAGATTCAGATCATGAATTACCATCAACACGGTTAATTCCAGTTCCTGATTAAGCTTTTGCAGCAGATTAAGGATCTGTCCCTGATGTGAGATATCCAGCGATGCTGTTGGCTCATCAAGGAGTAACAGGGTTGGCTCCTGAGCTAAAGCTCTTGCAATTGCAGCCAGCTGTCTTTCACCTCCACTTAGGTGGTCAAGTTGTTTATCTCGTTTATGAATAACCCCAGTTAGTTTCATGTAGTGCTCGGCGATTTCTAGATCTTCAGCTGAATCGAAAAATTGCCATGATTTGTGATGTGGCATTCTGCCAAGCAAAACGTATTCCTCTACTGTCATTCCGATGCTTTCAGTATCCTGAGTAACGATGGCCAATAGCTTGGCTTTCTCTTTGCGATGTATTGATAGCAAATCCTGTCCTCCAAGTAATACGCTGCCTGATTTTTTCTGAAGCTCACCAATAATGCCTCTGAAGAGAGTTGTCTTGCCAGATCCATTCGGACCAATTATTCCTGTTATTGAACCTTTCTTCAGGCTCAGACTAACAGGTTTTAATTGGAATCCACCGGGATATCCGCATGCAAAATCATGTATGTCAAGAAATGTGCTTGTCATTCGTGCGTTGTTTTACGTTGAAGTGAGCCGGTAATAACTAACAGGAACAGGATTCCTCCAAAGATGCCGGTTATTACGCCAATTGGGAGTTCGTTAGGTAGAATAATGGTACGTGCTATTGCATCACAAAAAAGGACAAATATTCCTCCTCCCAAAAATGATCCGGCCAATAACATCCGGTAATCATTCCCAATAAGTAATTTGATAAAGTGTGGAACCACTAATCCAACAAAGCCTATTAGTCCGGCTACCGAAACACAAACACCAGTCAGTAAGGATGCCAGGATAAATAGGATTCGAACCGATCTTGTTGTGTTGATACCCAAGTGTTTTGCTCTGCTTTCGCCTAGTCGCAGTGCATTAAGCGGACGAACAAACATGTAGGATATCAGTAATCCTGAAACAGATACCCAGAAAGTAATTTTGATCAGAAGCTGATCTGGTTCATCCAGCGATCCCATGATCCAGAACATTATGTTATGCAGACTTTCGGCGGTTGTGGTTGCCATCACAAACATCATAGCTGATGAGGCTACAAAGCTGATCATCACACCTATTAGCAGCATGCTTTGGATATTGAGGCTGCCTTTCTTCATGCTGAGAAAGAAAACCAGGAAAATCGTGATTAATCCACCCATAAAGCCTGCTGCAGGTAGTACAAGACTACCTACCTGGTGATAAAGTCCTGCTCCAATAACAATCGAAACTCCCAGGGCAGCTCCTCCAGAAATGCCAAGAGTATAAGGTTCAACCAGAGGATTGCGATAAACACCTTGCAGAATCACACCGGCAAGACTCAGAGCTCCGCCTACAGCAAATCCCAGGATGATACGTGGTAGTCGAATCTCACGAAGTATGGTGTATTCCATACCCTCACCCGTTTTAAATATGGAAAAAACTTGAAATGGCGAAATGTTCATTTCGCCCACTGAAAGAGACAAGATAATTGATATAACAACCAAAGGCAGCAGTGTAAGAATGAAAATCAACCAGGTTCTATATTTTCTTTTCATGTGCTAGTAAATGAATTCAATTATTTCTTGCAGTATTTCCACAAATTGTACCGGGGTAGGACTACATGCCTTATTGGCGTCGACTAACAGTATCATGTTATTATCTGCAGCCGATAGTCCGGGATACTTTTTCCACGTTTCAATTTCCTGTTCCCCCAAAATACCCATCGAGGCGATGATGATAATATCAGGGTTTCGGAGCAAAATACTTTCCCTGTTTACGCTGCCTTTACGATAATCTGCTGCAATATTTGTTGCACCAGCCATGGTGATGTAGTCATCCATGAACGTTCCTGATAATACTGAAAACAAGGGGTTAGCTCCGATTTGAAAGAATAATGAAGGCTTTTCCGGATTGGATGGAATCAAAGCCTGTAGTTTCCTGATTTTCTGTTTTTCACGCACGATGATCTGACGAGCCAGATCATCTTTTCCTGTGAATGTTCCCACCCTGAGCAGTTGCTCGCAGATTTCATCAAACGACACAGGGGTATTGAAAAGCTCAACACGAATACCTAACTGGCGCAATTTCTGAATGGTTTCAGGCTTGGTTAGAATAGTTGCCAGAACGAGATCTGGTTTTAGAGTAAAAACTTTTTCTACGCTTACTGTAATGGCAGTTGCAACCTTTGTTACTTCCAGGGTCTCAGGTATTTCGCAATACGTTGTACACCCGATTAGCTCATCAGTTGACTCCAATAAGCAGATGAAATTGGTTAAAGAGGAGGATAAAGTTATAATTCTGTGATAATCTTGCCCTTGCAGACTAAAAGTAGAGATAACAAGCACTACTGAGCTCAATATTATGCTCCTGTATGCCAGAATAAAACTGCTTTTCCATTCTTGAAAGAATGCTTCCATAACAATTAAGTGTTAAAGCTTCTGGAAGTTGTCTGAAAACAGATAGATTTTCTCACCTTATTCCCGAAGCATGTATTAAACAAATACAGTCTGGCAGGTCTTCTGACTCATCCTGGCTTCTGTGACCTTCCCAACCGCCGGGTGGCAGTCAGTGGTTTTGCTTTTCAGAAGCTTCTGACCTATCTTTGGTCAGATCAGGACTTACAGCTGCGGGTACAGCTCCGGATTCACACCGGATTCCCATATTAAGGTTCGTCTAAAAACAGACGAATCCACCACGACAAAACAAAGGTAGAATTATTTTTTGAAATTCTTCGTAGTTTTAAGCTTGACCAGGTCTTCAAGACCTGACAGATTTATTTGTCTAAAAATGCTGAAATAATGAAATCTTTATCCACAAGTTTTAAGTACCTGTTTCTAACTATAACCTTATGTCTTTTGCCTTTTGCGTTTATGTCTTCCCAGGCCCAATCTCAAGTAAACCATAGAGCTGAATGGTTCATTGATGCCCGCTATGGAATGTTTATTCACTGGGGTGTATATTCCGGAGCAGAAGGTGTATGGAAAGGTGAGAAACTCAGATATGACAATGATTATGCTGAGTGGATTTATTATCGAAACCGGATCGAAAAGGATGAATATCTGACTTTGTTAGATAAGTTTGACTGGAGTACAATTAATCCTGAGGAATGGGTAATCCTCGCCAAAAAGGCAGGAATGAAATATGTGACTCTTACTGCTAAGCATCATGATGGCTTTGCACTTTGGGATAGTCAAGTTAGTGACTATGATGTGGCCGAATATACGCATCCCAAAAGAGATATTGTAAGAGAATTGGCAGATGCCTGTAAGAAACACGGACTGAAAATGGGTTTGTATTATTCTCATTGGGTCGACTGGGAGCATCCTTTTGGCTGGGATCATTTGAAGGAGATTTATCCTATTGAGCCTGAGCAATATGATCAATACTGGCAAGAGAAGGTAATACCACAAATGCAAGAGCTTCTTACTAATTATGGTGATATTGGAATGATATGGTTCGATATGTGGATTCATCATTCACGATCGATAGTTAGTAAAGAGCAACTTATGCAATTGAAGGATTTGATTCGTGAATTGCAGCCAGATTGCCTGGTTAATTCACGACTGGGACTGTCAGTTGAGGAAGATCCGGATGTGGATTTCAGAACTCTTGGCGATAATCGTTTTGGAAGCAGAAAGCTGGATTATCCATGGCAATCTCCTGCTACAGTGGCTCATTCATGGGGATATCATGCTTTTGAGAATCAATGGAAATCAAGCACTACACTACTGAAATCCCTGATCAATAATGTTAGTCTGAATGGTAATCTATTGCTGAATATTGGTCCAAGGGCAAATGGTGATGTGCCTTTTGAAATTGAGCAAAGACTATTGCAAATTGGCGAATGGTTGAAGCGGAATGGGGACGCAATTTATGGAGCTGGAGGATTTGATCTCGATAAGAATCAGCATGACTGGTGTCAGATTACCTCCAAAGAGGAGGGGGGAGTGTGTAAGATATATTTGCATGTACCAAACTGGCCACTTGATCATGAGCTTAAGCTTACCGGTATACAAGCAAAGCCTTCAAAAGTATGGTTGTTGGCAGATTCTCTGAAATCTCCTATTGAATTTGTTCATCAGGAAGTTGTTACTACACTCAACTTGCCTGATCAGCAACCTGATCCATTGGTTTCAGTAATTGTTGTTGAGTATTCAGAATACCCAGATGTAGTAAATGCTTTGGTAGCTGAAAGTATGTCTGATGGCTATTCTCTGACCCTGAACAATTGTACTGAGAAGACAGGAAGTACTGATATGATTCCTGCACAAAGGTTTGGCTCTGTTCCTCCACATATCTCTGTTAACCAGAAAAGCAAATATAGATGGCGGGTGTATATCGAAAAACCCATGGTGATGACAATGGATATTTCATACAGCTATCAGGGTGAAAGCGGAGAAGGGAGAATCAAACTTACAGCTCATGATGAATCATTTTTACAATCGCTAACTCATACAGGCAGGTTTGTTGGGGAGCCAAATGTTGACTGGCAAATAGAGAGTTTTAATTCGCATAGCCTTGGCAAGCTGGCAATACCAGCTGCCGGCTATTATAATTTTGAACTTGAAATTAAGCCACCCAAAGATCAGACCGTAGATTTTCAGTGGGTATGGCTTGGACGAAATTAGAGGCTGTCAGGAACAAGCGGCTTGTTGGTCTCGAAATCATAAAAAGTTTTTCGCATGAGATCTGAAAGGCTCAATTTGTAATTGATATAGGAATTCAGCTTGGTGGTGTAGGCCTGATTAAGACGTTCGCGCTCCAGAGCCATTGCTTGAGAGTCAATTTCTCCATTGGCATAGCGTTGACGTGATATGTCAAAACTCTTCTCAGCAACAATTACACTTTTCTCAAGCATTTCTAACCCTCTTAGGCTATTGTGCAGCCTGTCGATTAGAGTACGAATCTCTCGCTCAATTGCCATTTTGGTTCCTGTGAGTTGCAATTTATTCTGTTCTAATCCTGACTCTGCATAGTGGACACGGGCACGGTTTTCACCCCAATCAAGAATAGGTATTCTCGCAGTTAGTCCAACTCCGAAGCTTCCGGGACGATCAGTAAGATTCTGCCATGTGTTATCGAAAGTTGTGGCTATTGGGATTGATCTATTGCTTTTACCTACTCCTATGAAGTTATAATTGAGCAGGATGTCTCCGCTTATACGGCCGGCTGCCTTGCGGCGCTTTACTTCCATCTTCTGCAGCTCAATTCTGATTTCACTTTCCCTCAATTCTAAGCGATTTGCCATGGCCAGTTCAACAGCCTTATCCACATTTACTATAATTGGTTTATATACGAGTTCATTTTGAATAACAACGCTATCGCTCATGTTCAAGCCCAGCTGTTCTTTGAAAACTCTTAACTGTGCAATATTATCTGTACGGGAGTTTTCATACTGGTTGGCTGCTGCACTCAGATCAACCTCCATCTGCAAAGCTTCCACCTCACGAATCAAACCGGCCGTAAATTTATTCTGTGCTATAGAATATGCTTCTTTCTGACGCTCAAGGTTCATTCTGGCAATCTCCATAGCTTCATGAGAGGATAGTACTCCATAGAAGGCCTGGCTGATAACATACACAATGTCAAGCTCATCTCGTTTCAGTTGCTTGAGTGTCATTTCATAATTCAGCTTAGCTTGCTTATAGAAAAGCTGGATGTTATTATGACCAAAAAAGGCAGCAATTGGTTGTCGTAACCCAATGCTGGATGACAATTGAGCATTGCGATCATCAGCATAATAATCAACAAAATTTAATAGCCCTGTTCTGATATACAGACTTCCATCTGTAGGAAGGGGTTGGTTGATTGTGAGATACGAGTTTATTTGATTTTGTCTGACCGGGTAAAATGAAATCCCGGAACTGTCTTCCCATTGCCGAATAGTTTCTGTGTATTGTGGCAAGGTCATGTCAAGGTTGATATGCGTTTTAAACTGACTGTTGGCTACTTTGAGATTGTAGCTGGCGCTCTTGAGTTGCTGCTGCAAAATGAGCATACGATTACTCTGCCTTTTGGCCAGCAGAATACTGGTTTCAAGATCCAGGTGGTATATCTCCTGAGAATATGATCCGGAAAATAGAGTCAATGAAATAATGAGACTGCTTAGGATTCTTTTAATTAGATTCATAAGATAAATTATTCAGGTTTCTAATTTGCCAGGCTGAGTTCGCCAATTTTAGTGTTAATATTTGTGGTGTCATTGGTAATCATTCCATCACGTATTTCCAGAATACGATTGGCACATGCTGCAACATCCCTCTCATGGGTAATAATCAGAACAGTGTGACCCTCTTCATAAAGCTGCGTGAAAATTTCCATTATTTCTATTCCACTTTTTGAGTCGAGTGCTCCGGTAGGTTCATCTGCCAGTATTATCCCTGGTTTGGTTACAAGAGCTCTAGCAATTGCAACACGTTGTCTTTGTCCTCCTGATAACTCAGACGGCTTATGTCGCCATCTGTCACCCAATCCCACTTTTTCCAGAGAGGCTTTTGCCATTTTCAACCTTTCATCTTTTTCCACTCCTGCATACATTAGTGGTAATTCTACATTTTGCAGAGCTGTCATTCTTGGGAGGAGGTTGAATGACTGAAAAATGAATCCGATATGTTTATTGCGAATGGCAGATAACGCATCATCATCCAGTTGGGTAATATCCATATTGTCAAATAGATAAGTTCCTTCCGTAGGAGTGTCAAGACATCCCAGAATATTCATCAGTGTGGACTTTCCTGATCCCGAAGGCCCCATAATTGCCACAAATTCATTTTTGTTGATCTGAAGGTTTATCTCACTTAGGGCTGTTACACTGAACTCACCCATCAGGTAGTCTTTTTTCAGGTTCTGAATGTCTATTAGCATACTTAGATTATTTATTCGTGACGTATAGATTCTATTGGTTTTAGATTGGCCGCTCTTTTAGCGGGCAGGTAGCCGAATGTTATTCCTACCATTACGGAAAAGGAAAAGGCAATAATGATGGAGTACAGGGTAAGTGAGGTTTCAATATCGGTAATCCAGGTAATGCCTACTGAAAGAAAAACACCCAAAAAAACACCAATAATTCCTCCAGAGATACTCAAAACAACTGCTTCGGTGAGAAACTGCCCAAGAATGTCGGCTTTTCGTCCCCCAATAGCTCTGCGAATACCTATTTCACGGGTGCGCTCCAAAATTGAGGCCAGCATGATATTCATGATGCCGATTCCTCCTACAATGAGTGATATAGCTGCAATAGATGCCAGTAGAAAGTTGTAAATCCGACTTTCTTTTTCCTCCTGCTTCATTAGTTCGAAGGGAACGATAATGCTGAAATCATCATTATTGAAATGATGCCGGTCGATGATATTTCGGATTACGGCTGCTGATTCAATTAATTCATCGGAGTTTCTCAGCTTAACAGTGAGTTGATTGATTTCACTAGCGTATTGGTTTTCTTTCGGAATACGTTTATTGAAGGTTGATAATGGGATATATACATCATTATTGAGATCACGGGATGCCAACTCGCCCACAGTTTCTGTAAATAGGGCCTTTGTTTCCATTGTTCCAACAACCTCAAACCATTGATCGCCAAGTTTGACACTTCGTCCTACCGGATTTTCATAGCTAAAGAGTTCACGTGCAACAGTAGCACCAAGAACTGCAACCTTGAGTTGTCGGTCATATTGATCTGTTGTAATAAATGCCCCTTTTTCTGTTGTGTAGTTTAAAACTTCTAATATTTCTGGAGTAATACCGATAACTGTTGATTTGGATGACCGGTCTCCTGACTTTGCATCCAATTTGATCTCAGACTGTGGGGCAACACTAATAACACCGGGAAGAATTTCTCGTATTGCCTTGGCATCTGCAAATGATAAGCCCTTTGAGAATTTCATTCGAACTTCTTCAAGCTCATTATCTGTAAGGTCTTTGTCTCGTACTATAATATTGCTTACGCCTAAATCCTGATATTTTGCAATAGCCTGTTTTTTTGCCCCTTCACCAATGGCTACCATGGCGATTACTGAGGCTGTTCCAAAAATGATACCTAGAATGGTAAGAAAGGATCTGAACTTATGATCTATTAGTCCGAGAAAAGCAATGCTGATATTTTCACCTAGTTGCATTTATTTGATATTTAGGGATTAAGGATGTCTCTATACGGAATAAGCTTTTGTCCGGGCTTGAGCTTGCCATTAACGAGTGTGTGGTGACTATTAGACAAGATGGCTTCAATTGCAATTTTTTTCGGACTCTTACCTTTATCAAGAAAAACGAATGTTTTGCCATTTTCAACGTAGAGACAATTATTTGGAATAAATAATTCGCCTTCACCCTCATAGCATATATATTCGCTTGAGACTGTCATTCCTGGTTTAAGGCGTAGGTCTGTTTTGTCAATTTCAATCTGTACAATGAATACCTTTTCTTTGTCTTTTTTTGTGCAGATCTTATTGATATAGCTTACTATCCCACTAAACGTAATTGCTGGTAAAGCATCCATTCTCACAAGAGCCTTTGTGCCAAGTTCAATTTTCGAGAAATCTGCTTCGCTAACAAAAGTGTTTACACGCATTTTGGTGATATCCGGGATTCTTGCCAGTGGCATTCCCGGGTATACGGCATCTCCAACCGCCAAATCCCTTCTCGACCCGTACATACTGCTGATTGATTGAAACATACCATCTTCAGGACTGATGATATACATTTGATCGAGTGTAGCAATTGCACCAGTCAGATCTGCTTTTATTTGAGTAATCTTGGTATTTTGGATTTGCAGATCATAGGCATTCATGATTGGTTTAATCCGTATTTTGCGTTTGAGTTTGTTTAACCTTAGTATAGCTTGTTCATACTGAAGTTCTTTGATTTTTTGTTTCTGCTCAGGCTCAAATTCAGCCTTTTCCATTCCTAGTTTTATTAGGTCAAACTTTGCTTGTTCTATTTTTAACTGAGCCTCTAAATCTTGAATAGCATTTGTGCATTCAACTTCTTTCTTTTTGGCTGCTGCCCTCTCATTTTCAAGCTGCTCCTGTACTTTTATAATATGTTTTTGAATAGATGAATCATCCAATTTGATAACCGTATCTCCTTTATGTATTTGAGCACCGCTTTCTGCCATTTGCATGATTTTAAACTCATATCCATATTGATAATGGACGTGAGGCGTCATTAGGGCAACCGCTTTAATAGCTGCCAGATTTCCAGTTTCAGTGAACGACTTAACAAAGCGTCCCTTCATGACACTGTACTCAGCTCCTCCCTGTTGATTACAAGCAGCCATGGTCAGGCATAAGAGAATTGGAATTATTGTTTTCTTTTTCATCATGATGCTGGATTAATATGAACTGCCGTTGCCATTTGTGTTTTCTTGTTTATTGAAGTATGGGTCAGCAAGGGCAATCTCAACACCTTCACTAAGGCCTTCACTGATAACCACAAAATCAGAGTTTTCTGCTGCAGTTTTCACATCCTGTCTTCGGTACCCCGACTTGGTTTGAACATATACATAGGTGTTACCAAGGTCTTCAAATACACATTCTATTGGGATGAAAAGAACATTTTTGATTTCATTAACAAGAATTGTGCAGCTTACAGTTAATCCTGGTAACAGCTTTTTGTTGTTGCCATCAATCATTATGCGAACTGGGAATACTTTGATTTTGGACTTATACTCTTTGGGTTGAGCTAAATTAGCTACTTGAGTTATTTCACCAGAGTAGGTGGTGTCTGAATAGACATCAGATTTTATCTTAACTTTTAGATTAAGCTTAACTTTTGAAACATCAACTTCATTAATTTTAACTTCTGCCATCATTTTTGTTAAATCCGGAAGGTCGATTATTGGCATACCAGGATAAGGTTGTTCCCCAACCTTCCACTTTTGACCACTCATCCAGTTATCTTTTACTATAACAATTCCTTTAGACGGACTCACTACAAATAGTTGATCGAGAGCTTTTCGAGCATCATTGAGAGAAGTGTTCAGCTGGTTCATTGCCAGTTTTTTCTGGTATAGTTCTTCTCTGTGAATCTTTTTCTTGTTGTCAATTTGTTCTCTTGCTCTTTCAAGAGAGATATTGGCTGTCTGCAACTGCAGGTTGATTTCTCTTTTTGTTATCTCTGATTCAAATTGAGCATTGTCAAAATTGATTTGAGATATTTGTTGGCTTATTCCGGTTATTTCCAGATCAGCTTCCAGATCCTCGATTTCAGATTCTTGTGTTGCTTTTAATTTTTCATATTCAGCTTTTGCAATTTCAATTTGCTGCTCAGCATTGATTATTGCTTTTTTTACTTCAGAGGGGTCAAATACAAGAACAGTATCGCCTTTTTCAACTTCTGTTCCATCCTCAACAATTGATGCTAATTTCAGCATTCCATATCGATATGAAATTCTTGGTGTGATAACAAGAATAGAGTTTACGGCTTGAACCACTCCTTCCTCTGTGAGCTCTTCAGTAAAAACTCCTTTCTTAACTTTTGTTACCGGAACTTCTATGGTATTCTGCGTATTACAAGCTACGATAATTACAAGGATTAGCAGGCTTATGTACTTAATCATTTGATATGGTTTTTTTCGGGTTCAATACTATTCAATGGGGGTTTCATCAGAGAGATGGTTTCATCTCCAAGCAATCCTTCAGAAATAATTGATTCTGATGAATTACTCAAGCCAGTTTTAATGACAAGAGGGGTAAAGAGCTCTCCCTTAGCCACATATATTACTTTACTGCTGTCTTTCTTATGGATTGCCATAGTTGGTGCCACAATTGTATCGTGCACATGATTGATGATTATTTCACAAGTGGCGCTTAAGCCGGGCATTATTCGGGAATCTGTACTATCTACTTTCACAGTGATTTTATAGCTTTTCAACTGGGATTTGCGATCGGGTTTTTCTCCAAACAAAGAAACAATTGTAACCTCACCAGTTTTTTCCAGTCCGTGAACAGATTCAGGCCTGATGAGAACCTTTTGTCCTTTTTCAATACGCTTGAAATCACCTTCAGGCACCATCAATACTACTTGCATTTTGGTGAGGTCTGGTACATGAAAAAGGGCTTGCCTTCTGCGAACGGTGCTTCCTACCTTAAGGTTTCCTCCGAAAGCCAAAGATCCTCCATTAGCAAGAATAGTTCTCACATACGGAGACTCTGCATAGACAAGCATTCCCGCTTTTGGAGTAATCACATTCAGTTGATCTAATTGATTCTGAAATTGATTAACCATTTGTTCCTTTTGAATGATTTGTGATTTTAAAGCCCGAATCGTTTGCTCATTTATGATTTTTTGAGAACTAAGCTTCTTAGTGATTTTATCTTCTTGTATCAAACGTTTTTGCTGCTCAAGCTGAAGGATTTTGCGCTGTACAGGTGGAGCAAATTGCAACTGAACTGAGTCAAGTTGAGAGATAAGCATTCTCGCTTTATTTTCTTCAAGCTGAGCCTGCAACATGCTGACCTGAACAGCATTGTTGGCTTCCTCCTTAACCAAATTTATTTGAACTTTTTCCAATTCCTCGGCAAAGCGATCATAGTAGGTTAATAAGTCAGGAGCTTCAAGAATGCATATTGTATCACCTGCCTCTACAATTGAGCCTTCAGCG
>JAGLDP010000094.1 GCA_023145515.1 Bacteroidales bacterium | reverse complement strand
TGAGAGAATGATCCTACCATATCTGTACCTAAATAGACTGCTCCGAGAGTACCAGGACCGAGATTCCATCCACCATACAAAAATACGTTCCCATTTTCTAAAGGGCCATCACCTGCGCCGATAAATATATTCCCGCCTTTGTAGCCAGTTTCGGCGGTCCATCCTCCCATCAGTGCTAATGATTTTGCATCTTCTCCCGTATCTGCTTCGGGGCGTGATATCGTTCCAACCCCTGTATTTGGGAATTGCAAATAACTACCAGACAGCATGTATTTTGCTGTGATATATTCTCTACGAAATGGTTGTGAAAATAAGCTTCCAGAAATAACTAAAAGCAATAGAATTAGAATTTGTTTTTTCATTGTTATTGTAGTTGAATTATAAAATATTCGAATGAGCAATCTTCTTGTGCATTAACAGAAAATCCGTTTTCTGTCAGGGCTGAAACTGAGAAGCCTGTATCTGCGCCATCAGCATCAGAATAGGCATTCCCTTTAACCAGATATGTTGTACCAGTTGGAAGTGCCACACTAAAAACGACTGTATTATCGCCTTCGGTAAGGGCTTCTACTGCGGCTCGGTAAACTGTTGAGGATCCGGGATTGATTTCTTGTGAAAGGTTGGCAGGAGTGATTCCTCCTACTCTTGCTAGTGTTATCACATTTGTTGCAGGATCAAAGGAAATTCCATTGACATAATAATTGTCACCTGATCCGGATCCCCCTCCCCCAGCATAGGTGTTAAGTGAATCAACCAGGTCGATAAGTAGTTCCTGAAGGACTATGCCATCAATATCTCTGCTGTGATTCTCTGCGAGAATGGCAGTTATTCGGGCTTTTATTTCTGCTATTGTGTATGCCATTATTCGTTTGCAAAATCATCGTTAAAATCATCGGTAAATTCAGCTCCGGCTATTTGCCTGGAATAAAATTCGTTTTGGAAAGCACGTTGGAATTCGAAACTGATTGAGAATAGATCAACCTGATCCTTATTTTGGATCACGCTTGTTGAGGTTACAATTACGGGAACTAGCTTCCCTGTAATTATCTGATAGATTTGTTTGCTTAGTAAAAAATCTCTTATCCAGGATAAGTCCTGTTTTGGTTTCCAGCCTGTATTTGCTGTATAGGTTTTGCGCTCTTTAATATTGGAATGTGCAATCTGATGGTCATGGTTAGTGAAATCAGATCCTAGTATTTTGAATACTTCTTTTCGGGTGAGTTCGATACCATCTTCCTGCAATCCTGTTATGCGGAGAGTGTCCCATCCCCCTAATGAATTAAGAAACAAGAAATACCTTATGTTCTCATAAGGATTATAGTCTTGTACGAAAGTTCTGATTTCGGTTAAAATGTTTGAGCTTCCATCTTGAAGCCAAACTTCATATTTCACGATTGTTTCATCGTCATAACCTGTAATCTGTAATTTTTCAAGTGTAAGAATAAACTCATATACTTGATATTGGACCGGATCGGCAATAGTGATAATATTTGTTGTAATAACTGATCCGTTCTGGTATGTTGTTCTGGCTTTTAATGAGAGCCAAGAAATTTCCGTTTGGAGTAAGAAGTAAAGCTTCTCTGTCTGGTAGCGGTCAATGTATTTTGTTGTTGGTTGCCATGTCAGGAAATAAAGGTTGTACCCAAGTTTTTCCCAAAAGGATGTTTCCTGCCGGTTGTATATTGCTTTTTGCAAGTGAGATATTCCACCATACAGGGCGAATAATGAATCAGACTCAGCAAGTAATCTTGCTGTGATTGATTCTCCGTACTTTTCAAAGTATCGGATCCGGTACTCCCGGCAATTATTCTCTCTGGCGATTGCAAGGGTATCTGAAGCTTCAGGGAATTCGAATTGGGATTTCAGGTAATCAGAGAAAAGTTTACTTATATCGAAGATTGCCTTTCCATCAATATCAACCGGTTTTTGATCTTCAGCAATGTTTACGAATTCTGCATCTTCGAGTATATCGAGAAGTACCCCGATTTTAAAGAATGGGTGTAAATTCCTGTCGGATCCCCCGGTGGTTCCAAGTGTAGGCTGTGGGTTAAGCCATTGTTTTGTCCAGGTAATGATATATTCTTTGCCATTTTCGCGTGCTGATAGTGTAAGTTCTCCTAGGTTGTTAGTTATGACAAAATCCTGATCGATATAATAATTTTGTTGAAGTATAGCTTTTACAGCTTCTACCCAATTATCGAGATTAGCTATTAATGTTTTGCTAGGTATTTGGTTTCCTGAATCGTCCGGATCATTAGAACATTCAATAGTAATTGCTTTATCTGACCAGTTAATGGTTATGATACTGCCATTTTGCCCAGCATCAGTGAATGTTATAAGATTAATTGCTTTTGATCCGGCGGCTTCTAGGTAGTTGTCGCTTTGCAGAGAAAATTCTATTTCATTTCCGGTCAGAGCAACTAAAGGCGGCGGCTGTTGGATTGTTATTGCCATTTACTGTAATGTTTTAAGCGAATATAATTAGAGGGTTAACTGATATAAAGGACAAGGCCCAACCTTGTGTATTAACAAAGCCGGGCCTCTAGTTTAAATAAAAACAACCATGAAAAAAACTAAGAAGGTTCGCGTTCCGGGATCCCTGCTGATCCGCTTTCTATGGATGCCTTTTTTGATGCTTTGAGTTCCTTTTTGAGTTTTTTCATTTTGATCCGGTATTGCCGGTATTGTATGAATAGCTTTAGGAGTTCTCTTATTGAAGCAACAATAACAGGGAGCCACTTGATAAATATTTTGAGATATTTAATCATTAACAATTTCTTTTGTAGAGTTTTTTAAGGCACTTACTACTTCTGCCAGTTCTAGACCAGTTTTTACGCAATGTGAGGTTGCATAAGCAGTTTGCATCGCTTTACGGATAACCAGCTTTACTTCTGATCTATGACAGCCGGTTTTTTCAATCACCAGTTTAGCAATTTCTTCGGCTTCTTCACCATCGAGATCGAGAGCTTCATCCAGAATCTCGGGAGCTGCTTTTATCATCCCAGGCATTTGGGTGATATTGTCAATAAAACGGGGAGCATCTTTGAAGTCGATGGATCCATCGTCTTCTTTGCTTTTTCGGATATCCATAAAGGTATCCAGGCACCAGGCCAATACAATTAAAATGTTAGTAATTCCTTTCATGATTTTTTAGAATATTTAGTTTGTACTATGAAAAGGTTATTTGAGTTGGTGTTACGGCAATCCATGTGTGTCCAGGTGGGAGTTGCATCTTCAATTGTTGTCAGCCCTGCATTTTGATAGTAGTAAAAGAAGTTCCGGATATCCTCTTGTACTTCGAGAGGATCTATTCCTTTTACTTTTGGATCAATTGCACGACCGTATTTGTGTTGGGAAAGGGGTGCGCCTATTTGACATGAAAGTTGCCGGAGTCCTGAATCTATATATGCCCCTCCTGTTATCCAGTTGTTGATTGTTACCGGGCGGTTAAAACGATCACGTAAAGCTTGGGCCATTGTGAATATTTTAGGATCAATGAACCATAAAGATTTTGCTCCCCAACGATCCAGTATTTCCGGATGGACAAATTCAGCGAGAGTAAAATCCTTAGCTACGTTCATTTTGCTTTTTCTATTACAGTTATTCTGACTTCATGACTATCGATTCGTTTTGCATGGGCGTTAAGCCTTTTTGTAGTAACTGCAACATTACTCTTGCAGGTTTCCTGAAAGCTTTTGAGTTTTGTTTTTTCTTCTGTCATGGCAACAGTCAGATTATTTAAGCTAAGAGTAAGATCATCTGACGAGGAAATAAAGCGTTTCAGCCAAAAAGCAATTACCCCTAGAAGTATCATTATTATTGTTCCTGCCAGGGATAGGACAATGGATTCAATTACGGTCATGCGTTTTTCATTTTGGTTAAAAGTATTTTATAGTGATTCATTTCTAAAGGACAACTACCCGATTGATACTCTGCTTTGGATTTCATCGTATTTCGAGTTTGCTTCTCTTAGTGTTTGGAAACTGACATTGGAAGGAGTTTGGTGAGAATGGATTACTTGGCCCATCATTTTCATATTAGCGATAAGAAGTTGCTGTGTAACCTGATTCAGATCAGAGGACCCCCCGGCACTTGGGTACAACCCCCCTGCAAACTGGTTAACTCTGGCCTGTTGTATTGCTGAAAGGATTTCTGGGAAGTTTGTCATTATGTTTCTGGTAGTATCACCATCAATAACTATCTCCGGATCTTTCTCCGAGAACAGCCCCAGGGATGGTTTAGGATAATATCCGGTTTTGATTGGTCCTACAAATGTTGAGGAATATTTCTGCCCATCTTGATTTCCGAAAACATCATATTTCCCTTCTGAGTATTGGTTTGCATGGATCAGGGCAACGTTAGCGGCTGTTCTTGCAACTGCCGCGCCCGTTAACAGGATTCTGAGTGTTTGAGTCAGATCAGCATTAACGGCTGTATTAGAGTTTATTCTGGCAACTTCTATAACTCCTTGTATGATAGTTTCGAGGGTTGCAATTGCTTTTTGTCGTTTTGCATATTTTTTTTCGATTCTCTCTTTTGCTTTATCATTATCTCCGGCCAGTGTTAGTTCTCTTTGTTTTCTGGCATCATAGAAGTCATATAGTGATCCGGCTAATGATAAGACTCCGTTTGCATAATCTTCATAGCTATGGAGCTTGTTATCGTTCATTTCCTGATCGATGGCCTTTATTTTATCAGCGTATTCCTGATGGGCTATGACACCATCACGAAGGTTTTGGGCCAACAATTCTTTTTGGCCTTCATATGTGGATTCGAGCCAGTACATATAATTTGACTTGCGAGGATCCCCACCGTCAAAATCTTCAATGGAGTCAAGCATTTCCTTTTCGTGCTTCTCCATCAGGCTATCCATATCTTCATCTGTATCGACAATTCCTTCCCTGATTTTCCTGTAAATCTCTTGAAGCTTTTCAGCCATTTCGATTTTATTCTGCTCTGATTCTGTGCTTACATTCACTCCCCTGGCATCAGCCATTTGTTTTTGTAGGGTATTTATTTTCTGTTGGATCCTCAGGTAATCTTCTGATCCAACTTTAGCATTCCGAAGGGCCAGGTTGTATTTGTTTAGTTTTTCCTCCATTGCTGTGAGGGTTTCCGTTCCGATTTTATCACCGATTGATTCTGCATTCAGGATTTCTGAAAGGTCGATGTTTTGACGTTTTAATCCGGCCAGTCTATCAGTAAGTTTTTCGATCTGATCGTCAAAATCCTGAACTGCTCCCGTTGCATTTTTGATTCCTCTTTCGATAAGTTTTTCTTTATTGAATGTGAGCATGGCCTGGTACCATTTCACCTGAGAGGATTCATCGAATATTCCTTGTCTTTTTGCTTTAGCGAGTAGAAGTTCTGCTTCTGCGAGCGCAATGGTTTTTGTGATTTTTTCCTGAAGGTCTTTTTTCTCCTGAATCGAGAGTGAATTTAATCCTCCGATTTGTTCGCGGATCAGGGAGTATGTTTCTTTTAAGGTTTCGTTTGCGGCGGCTGTATCTTCAATGGCCTGGGCTTTTCTTTCTTCCAGGCCGATTGCTGTTTTGTTGTGAGTTTCATAATACTTGTATGCGGCCACAAGTGCGGTAATTGCCATAATTAAGGCACCTATTGGATTTAATTTCATGGCCGTATTAAGTGTCCTGGTAGTTACGATGGCACGTTTTTGAGCCATTGTAACCTTGCCTGTAAGTAGGATCTGAGTTTTCATGATTCTACTCTGGGCGTTACGAAGTACCCATTCAGCTCTGCGGACAACTAAGCCTTTGATCATGATCGCTTTTTCTGTTAAGCTGGTAGCAATAAGTTTTATCAGAGCGGTGTTTTTCGCAATTATTGCACCTACAAGCAGGATAAATAATGATTGATTCTTTTTTAGGAATTCGGGTAATGCCATTAATGCCTTTAGCATATAATTCCAACCGTTTGTTGACTTCACCAGGGCGGGAGCAAGTTTTTCCCCGATTTCTATATACATCAGTTTAACCTTGTTCCGGGCTTGCTCCAGGGCGGTTGCGTTGTTGTTGGTGTTTTTGATTGCTTGTTCTGTGGCAATATTAGTATCTGTTACGCCTTTTTTGAATCTGTTATATTCTGATTGGGCCTGGACCAGTACTTCCACCATTTTTGCGTGTCTGACTCCAAAAAGTTTCGTTGCTGTTTCACCGTTTTGGAATCGGATCCGGAGTTCATCGAGTGCCCGGTTCATGTCAAAAACTCCATCGTTGTAACCGATCTGATCTTCTTTCATCCTCAGGAGGACTTTGTCCAGGGAGTTACCCGCTTGTGAGGCTTCGGCGTATTTCGGAGCGACTGCTTCAATCAGAGCGACATTATCTTCAATGGACATGCCCATAAGGTTCATTGAAGTACCTGACTTTTCAATGGCCTGATTCAGATATTCAATATCGGCGGCTCCTAGTTTTGATCCTGCGGCCAGAGTATTGATAATTGCTTTACTATCGATTGCTCTGGCATTAAATTGGTTCATCGTGGTGGCCAGAGCGGAAACAGCCGGTTCCAGTTTTATTTTTGCGGCTTCTGATAGGACTATTGCATTTTGAGTTACATCGGCCAGAGCTTCTTTATCTCTTAAAAGTTCTGGACGTTGGGATCCCATTTTTCGGTAAG
>JAGLDP010000093.1 GCA_023145515.1 Bacteroidales bacterium | reverse complement strand
GAGCTCCCGGTGGAGAAGGTAGTCACCATGCCATTGATCCCACAGATCCAAATTTGGTTTATTCAGCGGGCTTTTACGGAACTTTATCAAGAGCCGATTATAATAAGCCTGACACAACAGAAAGAATGGGCAGGGATGGAAAAATGATGACATATATTAGCCCATCAACAAGAAAAAGTATTGTGCCCGTAGCTGAAGAAGGTGAAGTGCCTTTCAGAGGAGAGTGGCTTGCTGCATTCATTCTGTCTCCTCATAATTCAAATACTATTTACCACGGAATGCAGTATCTATTCAAATCAACAAACAGGGGTGAATCATGGGATAAGATCAGCCCAGACCTTTCACATAATAACCCTGAGCATTTTGGTGACGTGAAACATCAGACAATAACAGCTGTATCCGAATCGCCGCTAAAGCAGGGATTACTGTATGTAGGAACGGATGATGGAAGATTATGGCTTACCCAGAATGATGGTGGGGAATGGACCGAAATTGTTGAAGGTATTGCAGCAGACAGATGGATTTCAAGAGTGGAAGCATCCCGGTTTGTTGAAGGAACCGTTTATATGAGTCAGAACGGAAAACGGGATGATGACTTCAATGTATACATTTGGAAATCTGAAGATTATGGTGCAACCTGGACTGACATCTCTAATAATATTCCTCTTGGAACTGTGAATGTGGTAAGGGAAGACCCCATAAATCAGGATATATTATATGTTGGAACAGATGTTGGAGTATATGTGTCTCTTAACGGTGGAGAAGATTGGGAAGTTTTAGGCAATAATCTGCCATCCTGTTTTGTACACGACCTGATTATTCATCCGCGGGATAACGTCATCGTGATTGCCACACATGGAAGGGGTATGTATGCGATGGATGCTAATCTGGTGAATGAGGGAAAATAAAATTCATCTAACTCTGATTCATTGCTTCTATCTTCTACAGATGAATCTGCTTGAACAATATAGCGACCAGATATTCAAACGTTGAAAACAATACCTTTGAGTTTTGACCCTCAAAACCCACACTATGAAAAGAGTATATTTTAGCTTCATATTACTGCTTGCCATTGTAATTAATATTTCCGGACAGGTAACCGATGGTGAAGGCAGGCTTCGCGACATTAAAAATACTGAGGATACAGGGTGGGATAAAGGAGCCATTATTAGCTTAAATACAGCTCAAACATCACTTACTAATTGGATGGCAGGAGGTCAGAATTCAATTTCATTCAATTCCATGATCAATGCCCATCTGAATTATGGAAGCGAGAAGTATTTATGGGAAAACACTCTGGATTTTGGTTATGGCATTATCAAGCAGGGCAAGAGTGATTTTTTTAAATCAGATGACAAAATAGAATTGAATTCTAAACTTGGAATACCAATCAGTGAGAAGTTGAAAGCTGCAGGACTAGTTAATTTCAAGAGTCAGATGTCTGAAGGTTATCCAAGGCCTGAAGATCTAACCCTAATTTCTGATTTACTGAGCCCGGCCTATCTCCTTGGTGCTATCGGAATTGACACTAAAATGTCACCAGGCCTGTCTGTTTTCATTGCTCCCATTACCGGCAAAATGACTTTGGTTCAAAATGAGATACTCGTAGCGATTGGTTCTTTCGGCTTAGATCCGGGCAAATCACTTCGAACAGAATTGGGGGGATATTTACGTGCAGAGTATACCGGAGAATTGATGAAAAATGTCAGCCTTCAAACAAAATTGGATTTATTCTCTAATTACCTTGATGGGCCACAATATGTTGATGTAAACTGGGGCGTTCTGCTTATGATGCAGATCAATAAAGTTTTGTCTGCCTCAATCAATATGCAATTGATTTATGATCATGATATTCTTATCGGTATGGATACCACAGGTGATGATGTTCAAGATGATTTTAAGCCAAGAGTACAGTTTAAGGAGATTCTCGGAATTGGTTTGACAATAAAATTGTAACATAGCCAAAGTGTTAATTACTTTGTGAAAAAGACAATTTATTCTGCATGATTTTTGCTGGGCTAATAGCGTACTTTACCCATAGAAAGTTATTCTATCATGCACAATATCAAGAAACTGTTTCTCAATACAATAGCAATTGCTTCGCTGGTGTTTTTATCTACATGCTCTAATTTAGATGACGGATTTGATGAAATCAGCTGGCAAATGAACTTTGATCTTGTTAAGACTAGCTGGGATGTTCAGTTTAAAGATGCTGGAAGCGGAGAATTTATTGGTAATGACAGCGACCTTAGGGTTGAAGTTTACATTACAGGACCAGATCAAAGCCACATTCTAGATCTGGCAGGAATTCGCCAGGAAAGGTTTTACTCCACCAAAGGGTTTTTAGGACTAATACTGCATCCCGATCGGGCAGAGCCTAATGAGGAGAATCCGGTGCAGTTTACCTTGCATGTCAAGATTGATGGCTATTTGCCTGTTCACGTACCAGTTGAGGCATACACTACTGGCATTCAGCCGATTGAAGTCATGCTGGTCAATCTTGATCTTTCGCCAATAGGAGTTAATGTTTTGCATCTGGAGAATGCCGGGAAGTTTGTTTTCGGTTTACTTCACGATTCCGTTACATTATATACCCCGGGTAATCGTCTTGAAATGGTAATTCCTCGTGGGACACAAATGCTGGATAAAAACGGAGAAGCGTTGTCAGGAAATATGAATATCACATTGGCATTTTGGGATGGTATGATTGAGTCAGCAGTAGAAGCATTACCAGGAGGACCACTTGCTCTATTGGATATCAATGAGTATAAGATTGCCATTAAACAGCCTGCCAGCCAATTGTTTTTAGTAATCAAGGATCAGTACGGGAAGGAAGCTGTGACTTTAAGCGAAAATATCAGGGCAACTTTTCTCCTTGATCCAAATGTTTATAACCCTGAAGAAAACCGCCTTATCTGGCCTGATGACATTATGCCTGTATATATGCTAAACAACCAAGATGGAAGCTGGTCGCAGGAAAGTATTGTCAATCTTGAGGGATTTCAAAATAAAATACTCGCAAAAATATCTTTGCAAAAAACTGGTACATTTCATTTTGGATGGATGGATAGAAATTATTGTGAATACCCTCTTAACCTCGAATTCACTACCCTTCCTGAATATAGTACCATGCCCTATTCATTCAGATTGAAACTCTATAGAAATGTGAACGGCATCTTTCAGTATCTATACTCTTTTGGAGTAACAGGGGCTGCCAGCGAAGCATCGCAAATCCGCTATATTCCAACCGGAAGTGAATTAATCCTCCGATTTGAGCCCTATCTGGATTGTGCACTGCCATATTACAAAACTCCGGATGCAGTGCTACTAACAGGAGAATGCAGAGAACATCCTGTTTTACAAAACGATTTGATTCCTATTCCACCAGGAGAAATTCGCGAACTACAGGTGCTTTTCATTGATACTGAACACAATAACACACAATATGCACCCAGATTATTAGCCGGATACTACAGAGAAAATACTTCAAATTGTTGGCAGTCTGCACTGGTTTATCAGGGAACAACCTACCTCTTTAATGTGGAGCCCGGAGAAATATATGAATTGGGTATCAATTATAAAGGAGAGTACCATTATAAAGAACTCTCTATTACCGACTCAGGAACATTGTTTGTGGAAATAGAAATCAACTAAGCTCTTAGAAATGAAAAAACATATTGCCATAATAATTAGCTTCTTTTTGCTCACTATAAGTGTTGAAAGTCAGTCGCAAGCAGTACAAAGAAAACTTGTAATACCTGAGATCGATTGGACAGATGGTTGGGCGGTAGGACTTAAACTCTCAACAACTGGTCCTGGACTTGAAGGGATTAAAGTCATTAACAAAAATTGGAATGCACGCTTGGGCTTCAGTCTATTACCTCTTCATATTAAGACCGATATTGATCAGGCTGGTTTAGCTCTCAATGTAGATTCCAGAATACGAACAGGAGGAATCAATCTGCAAGCAGATTTCCATGTGTCTGAATGGTACTATTTTACCGGAGGGTTGTGGCTAAATCTGGTTAAAGCCGATTTAGAAATCCAACTATCTGACGAACTGGAATTTGGAGATATAGCTATTACTCCTGAACAGATTGGCACTTTTACTGTATTAGGGAAAACCGGATGGCCTATTACTCCTTACTTAGGCTTTGGCTTTGGTAATCCTATGCCATCAGATAGTAGAAAATACTGGTTTAACGTGGAGGTGGGTGCATGGTATCATCACAAGCCTAAATTTGATCTGGATGCTGTTGGAATGATTAGTCCTACAGCCAATGCAGACAATGAAGCTGCTCTCAGAAATAACTTCAAGAGTTTTCGTTTCTATCCTGTAATCTCGATTCAGGGAACCTATAGAATTTTCTAAGTAAGCTACTTCAATCTAGGTACTGTTTCATTAGTTTTGACAGTCGTCAGAATTGTCATTGGAGCCGGTATTTGCGGAGAATCTATAAAAATAATGCCTTAGATGGTAGTGCTATTATAATCCGAAAATACTGATAAAATCATCACACTTCTGCTCTTTAGTCCGGGTTGGAGAATCGGATGGCTGGTGATGATAGAGGAAGTGACTTCCTGTGGCTCCAGCAGGAGTGAAGTTGGCTTTAATAATAGGTTCCCACTCACCTCCTGTAGGGTATACAAAGTCACCACGATAAATTCTGGCTTCAAAAGTTGGGGCCGTGCCTGAAGCCGGATTAAAGTCAACTTCGAAAGTACCATTCTCAACCTGGAGAATTTTAATCGTTGAGGTTCCAACCTCCCTGAAGGTCAAAGTAAAAGAGACACCATTACCTTGCTGATTGACCCCTTGACCAGTTGAGCTGGTACATGTGAACTTGAAGTCAACGATAAAATTAGTAACAGCACCACCCCCTCCTGATTCAAATGACAAACCAGAAGCATCAAGTGTAACTTCTGCCAAATCACTTGATGTGCTTGCAGTACCGCTTACTGAAAGAGTGGGGTATTGATTAAAGGATATTGTGACATCAAATGAAGCAGAGCTTGCCAGATTATTAAAGCGGATAGTTGTTTCCTCTTTTGTGATTAACATCTCGTGTGATGGCAGGGAGATAGCTCCACCGTCCGCATCCGTAATCTCCATAGAAATTTTCGTTGGCAGAATATCTTCTGGTACCTTAAATAGGATAGCCAGGTCAACAGGAGCCTCCTCATCAAATGAGTAGGTAATGTCAGAAATATTACCGGTTTCAGCATTGGTAGCCAATCCTGACTTCATAGATTTGATGGTTTTAACCAAATAAAGCACACCATCCTCATCAACAACAGGATCCGGCCCCATATATGCCCATGTACTTGTTTCTGTATTGAATCCGTATGAAGGAACTTCATCTCCTGACTTAATCTCCTGTCCTGTGGTCGGGTGAATAATGCCTCCGGGAAAAGAGCTCTTAATAATCAGGTCTTCGCCCTTTACAGAAGAAGCTTTTCGTCCTGATTCATCTCTTATAGAAACTTTGGTATATGCCAAAGGAGTGCTTAATGTCGATTCTGTTCCATCCTCTGTTATCAAAGGCTGATTCAAGCCGGGTAAATTCTTGAGCCCTTCTTTATCTTCCACATCAACGCTGGTAATTTCTACTGATATTGCTCCCTGAAGCGGGGTTCCTTCATCATCAGTGAGAATAGCACCACTTTCAATGGTGACCTGAACATCGTCATCTTCAGTCTCAAGTAGAATGTCTTCTTGAATTTCACCATTATCCGAAGTTTCTCCAACGTCCTCATTTCCTTCAATATTTACTCCATCAGGAGGGACTTCAGTATTGATAAGATTAAGATCGAAATTGTAGGTTATTGCATCAGTCAGAGTGATGGTCTTATAATGATCCATAAACCCCGGGGCTAAGCTCTCAATAGTTATTGTAATTGGATTATCAACAGTAGGCTGAACACCATATGGATTCAATGCGAACGAAAAGAAACCCTGCTTCAGGTCATACTCAGATTGATATTCAGCATCAGGATTCATAATGACATCCTCATAGTTGCAGTTTATCTTAACCTGGATGTCAGGATCTTCTTCCAGACCTAATGGTATCCCGGTAGCTGCATCATAATATATCACATTCACATAACCGTCAAAAATACTGACATCAAATGATAGTGTTAAGTCTTCCTGAGTCAGATCAAAAGGCTTACAGCCGCCAAGCAGGATTAATCCAACTAAACCGGAAAGTATTATATATCTAAGCTTTTTCATTTTTTTTGATTTAGAGGATTTTAAAGGATAACTGAAGTGTCAGCATCGGCATCCACTTGTACTGAGCAATAGCTTCCATAATAACAGTTTCATTTTCTTCACTGGCAAGAGGTCCGATAATGCCTTCTCCGTTCAGATCGAGACTTGGATTGCCGTGATAGAGGGTTCCGATTTCAAAATTAAAAGAAACCATGTGCTTGCGAGAAAGAGTATTCCCAAATCCAAGAGCAAGGTAAGGGGAGATTAAGTTACCAGAGGATAATTGTCCACTGATCATTCCAATATCTTCAGGGGGGATCGTCAGGTCGCCGTAAGGCATTCCTGATAATGGAGTGACCGTTACCCCAAAAGCTGTCCTGTTTTGCATAATACCAGCTGTCAGATGCACAAAGTTTTTTACAAGATAATAGTCGACCAACAGACTAGCCCCTCCCAGCTTGACCTCGGCTTCGGCTAAAAGATCAAAGCCTTCAAACGTTTGCTCAATACTATATGGTATAGATAATGTTGAGTAACCCAGTCTGACATTAAGCCGGTCACCAAGTCCTTTAATGGCTTCAATTCCAATACCACCTATGCCGGCTTTTATGCCAACTCCCCATTGAGTAGTCATACTGTAATCGGATTTATAATCATTTGGAGGTTCAGAATCTCCTTCCTGTGCAAAGCTGCAAACTGGCAGCAGCATCAAACCCAATAGCAAGATTGCAGACAATATTCGTTTCATAGACCTAAGTGTTATTTGTAAGGTATACGTAAATATGGGTAAAATGTTGACTATTAGATCGTAATTTCAGTGACAATCCAATTTCTAAGTAAGCTACTTCAATCTGGATACTGTTTCAGTAGTTTTGATAGTCGTCGGAATTGTCATTGGGGCCGGTATTTGCGGAGAATCTATAGAAATAATGCCTGAGATGGTAGTGCTACTTCCTCCTTTGATAATCAAACCAGTTGCCAGATCAATTTCATAAGCTCCCTGCTTGCTGCCTGACAATTCATATTCCATTTCCATACCCTGCATCTTCACAGTATTATCGCCCTCGCCACCCATCTCAACTTTTGCATTCTGAGTAAGTGAGGCAACATTATCATTTGTTTCATTCACCATTGTACTTGTAGTGCTCACAAAACTAATCATTTGCTTTACCTCAGATATTGTCTCCCAAGGAGTTCCAACTTTTACTTTTTTGTCTGGGAATTGCAGTAATACCATTCTTACTGACTGCTTAAGTCCATCTTCAGAGGCAAATTGTGAGGCTAAGGCCATTACTATCTGTGATTCTGGTCCTGCTCCAGAAAATTTCTGTGCAAACTCATCAGCTATTTTCTCAGCATTTTTAACTTCAAGAATCTCTCCTGCAGGAGACATCACAAACTCCAGAGGTGTTTCTGTTAACCAAGCTAAAGAGCTACTCAGCGGATTGTTCTCATCATAATTTTCTGAATCAAACTCCATATCACCCATAGGGGAAGTAAGCAAAATTTTCACTTTTGTAATTACTCTCATCATTTGATAATTACCCTCTGAAGTAATATCCAACACCTTATACGTAATCGCCATAACCTGCTTATTACCTGCCATTTGTGATTGACCCATTAATTCCTGAGCAATTTCTTGGGTAGAACTTAACTCAAAACTAATCTCAAATCCTTTTTCAAGTGCGTAATGAAGTCTAACTTTCTTGGCTTGTATAGTTGTTGAAACAGTTAAGGCAAAAATAACTATCAATACGGTTTTTATCGTTTTCATTTCAGTAAGGTATAATTGATTATTATAGAGCCAATGTTTGCCACGAAGATAAAAAGATTGTTCTTAATCCTCTACTTGACACAAAATATAGTATTTATAGTACATCCCTTGCTTCTGGATACGCAGACTAATCTTTAGCCAGATGAATATTTGTTGAAGAACAAATAGCCCAACAATCAAGACTGTTGTATCTATTGTCATGGTAGTTCTAAGAATATAAAAAATCACTACCAGTACCATTGGCATTATCACCCACATCATATATATCATCCATAATGACCCAAGATGTCTGAAAACATATTTAGCCGATATCCAGATTTCTTTCAAAACCTTATGATGATTCTTCTGGTATAGACCAAATCGGGCAAAATCAGCTATCAGTCTGATCGTTATCAAAAAAACCAGATGAATAAGAATTCCGATAGAGATTGTTCGTACAATATACTGATCAGTTACTCCTTCTTTGCCAATCATTATCACAGGAAGCACATAAATAAGGAGTGCTACTATTGCCTGTATTACAAGCATATAAAATGCTAATCTCACAAATCTCCAGAAATACTGAGTACACTTATCAAGAAATAATCTGAAACGAAGTGTTCCATTGGGATTTGAGATCCATGCTATGATTCCCCCATAGAAGAGAGTGCCCATTAACCAAAATACAATCACCCAAGGCAAAAAGCCTTTGAAATAAACCTGAAACGCCTTTCCAGAGTCTCTAATAAGATCACCAAAAGCCGTGGCATCAAAGTCTTGCAGAAGATTTGCCGGCAGCAGACTATGTTCACTGATTGAAACAAACAGTTTGTAGAAAGGGATAGTCAGAAGCAGAGCAATACAGAAATATGCCAGGTAGATGATACTGGATATTTTTTTTGAGTTCCAGGATAGTGAAAAAGAATATATATACGATTTTAGTGCTTTCATAGTTCAGTAATTATGAGAAAATTGAAATAAGTTGCATGAGATTCTGTATCAAGAACATAAACTTTGATCCGTACTTTAGAGCTGGTTTCTTGTTTGCCTTGGTTGTTACAGAGTTATTGAGAAGGTTAGTATCCATAAGAATCTTCATCTCAGGATCAATACAAGCCCATTCAACTCGTGAAGAACGTTCATATATCAGGTCTTTTGCCCTATCCTTTCCGTTCCAATACTCAATGATCTCTGTTCCATCTTCGAAGTGAATGAGAATATCAACCGGAACAATAGCCTCTCCCAATCTTTCCAATGCTACTGTTGAACGATATAGATCCTCTTCAGATTCTTGTTCAATAAATAATTTTGAATCAGCCTTTCCAAATATCCCTGCATCTTGATAAACCCTTCGCGAGCTTACGCTAATAACTTTATAATCCACTGTTTTATCATCTTTCAGGAAGGTATCAAAATACCAATCCAGGTTTTCTCCAAACCTATCTCCATGGTGTTCAGTTACTACTTCATTTACTACATCGATAAAATCCTGTGTTCCCGGGTGTTTAAATGCCCATCTTTTAAAGTAGGTCTTAAACACTTCATCCATAGTTTCGGTGCTAATCATTCTCTCCAGGGTATTCAACCAGGTAGCAGTTTTCTGATATATGACTGAGCCATAACTGCCATGAGGAAACTCCCAGGAAGGACGATATGCGTCTGCAATTTTGGGATTGTTCATACCTACATAAGTAAAGCGGGCAAACTCCTTATCTCCTATATGAATGAAAGGTAAATCAATAACTCCGTGTTTATCTCCATAAACATGATCCATTATCCTGGTTTCCCAATATGTATTCATTCCCTCATCCATCCAGGGCTCATCAAACTCATTGGTAGCAAGTATTCCCATGAAGTACGCATGTCCGAATTCATGAATAGTTACTAATTCAGGCATTCTTAGTCCTTTCGGGAGTCCGTATGCTGTTCCTGCCGTAAATAGTGTGGTATACTCCATCCCGCCAGCTGCTTGTCCGGATGTTGGAGGATCTATTAGAGTAGCATGTGGCCATGGGTACCGACCAACATGCTCATCGAGATATGCTAAAGCTTCTTTAAGTGCATTAATATGGCGTTCAGCCTGGTACAAGTGTTCAGCTTGAAATAGAGCTCTGATTTTCACATGTTTCCACTGGTCTTCTACCACCACATAATCTTTAGAGGCTGTCCAGGCAAAATCTACAATATCTTCAGCGCGCAAAGACACCTTCTTTTTTCCATTACCAAGGTTTTCCTCAGCCATAACCATCCCTCCTGATCCAAGGATATAATCATCAGGCAGTGTCAGATCAATTTCATATAAACTATGGTTTGCATAGAACTCTGAAGAACGGTGAAACTGATGACAATTCCAGCCACTTTCTGCACCAGACTTCATTCCCGGATACTCATAAACAGCCAATTTAGGGAACCACTGAGCTACAAAGAAATAGTTTTGAGAAAAACCTGTTCTTTTTTTGAGATCAGGCAGTTTAGATGTAAAACTGATTTTCACCTGAATGCTTTCTCCGGGAAGAACACCCTCATCCAACACCACTCGCATAACGGTTTCATCCTGAATACTACCATCTGGCATGGTTGGCACTTCCTCAGAAAGACGAAGTTCCTGAAAGTGATTCTTCTGATCTGGCATAATAAAGCTTACGCCAGCTGAAAGATCCTTGCCATCCAATGTATGAATACTGTTTACATCCACAAATCCAAAATCATCTTCGTCGCGATGAAATACAGAACCCTCATTAAACATAGTAGATTTACTATTTTTAAAAGCATTCAGGTACATGTGAAACTGAAGATCTGATACCGTATCTAAAGAGGGGTTTGTCCAGGTAAGGATTAAATCTCCCGACACGGTTTTTGCATCAGTATCTAATTCTACATCCATTTTGTAGCTTGTAGTTCTGTCACTCAGAGCTTTCTCAAGAATCACCTGGGCGTTTGTACTTGATACTACAAACAGGAGAATCAGGAAGAAAGGCAGCATGGCTCTGGCTTTTGAAAGATTCGAAGGTTTTTTCATTTGGTTTACGATTATCTTAGAGTTACAACTATCACTATAATATGACGATAAATATAGCATTGAGGTTACACAATTTTGAATTATTCTCAAGTTATGTGAACTTGCGCCGTCAATAAATATTCGATGAGTCGCATAAGACAAATAAAAAATGACATCTGGGAAGCAATTTCCGGCACTACTCAGGATTTCACTAAGGGTAGTATCAGAAGAGCTGTATTCCTTCTTTCTGTTCCGATGGTATTGGAAATGATAATGGAATCGATTTTTGCTGTAGTTGACATCTATTTTGTCTCACGCCTTGGGGCAGAAGCTGTTGCTACAGTAGGACTCACTGAATCAATTGTTACAATTGTTTACTCCTTGGCAGTTGGATTAAGCATGGCAACTACTGCGCTGGTAGCCAGACGCATAGGTGAGAAGAAACCAAAGGAGGCTTCACGAACAGCCTTTCAGGCGATACTCACCGGAATAGTTATTTCGCTTTTTATTGCCATTCCGGGTATCCTTTTTTCCAAAGATATTCTTGGCTTGATGGGAGCTAACGAAACAATGCAGAATGAATACTCAGGCTATACTAAGATTATGCTGGGAGCCAACGGTGTCATCATGCTCCTGTTTGTTATCAATGCAATTTTTCGTAGTTCGGGAGATGCTGCAATCTCAATGCGCGTTTTATGGATCGCAAACATCATCAATATTATACTTGATCCTCTTCTGATTTTTGGAATTGGGCCATTTCCTGAGCTTGGAGTTGCCGGGGCAGCTATTGCAACTACTACGGGCAGGGGTATCGCGGTTATATACCAGTTTTATCTCTTGATGAACGGCAAGCAACGAATCAGGATCAGGATATCTGATATTATTGTTCGTTTTAGTATCATCAAACAAATTATTAAGCTCTCACTTGGAGGCATCGGACAGAATCTTATTGCTACTGCCAGTTGGATTGGACTCATGCGGATTGTTTCGACCTTTGGTAGCGATGCTGTTGCTGGATACACCATAGGAATCCGTGTAATATTGTTTTCTCTGTTACCATCATGGGGTATTAGTAATGCAGCGGCCACTCTGGTAGGCCAGAATCTGGGAGCAAAGCAACCCGACAGGGCGGAGAAATCAGTTTGGATTACAGGAGTTATAAATGCAGTCTTTTTGGGTTCTATGGGAATCTTTTTCATCCTCTTCCCATCCTTTTTTATCCAATTATTTATCCAAGATCCCGCAGTAGTTAAAAGCGGAGTGGCCTGCTTGCAAATAATCAGTTTCGGATTTATTATGTATGGATTCGGAATGGTAATGATTCAGTCCTTTAATGGAGCTGGAGATACCTTAACACCAACAATAATTAATTTTTTAAGCTTTTGGCTTATCGAAATTCCCCTGGCATGGATCTTAGCTGATACTTTTGGAATGAAACAAGATGGCGTTTATTGGGCCATTGTTGTTGCAGAAACTTTCATGACATTTTTAGCCCTATGGCTTTTCAGGAAAGGAAAGTGGAAAGAAAATAAGGTTTAAACTATTGGTGCTTGTAAGCAATAAACAAGAGAACCAGGTCTGAACTAACATCCATTACCTCAGCAGCAAAAGCTATTTCCACAGATTTATCAGCATATAGATAGGCACCATGGTATGACTGGTCGTCAATATCCCAATAGTTAAGTCCTCTTAAAGTAACAGGTATGGCTCCAAGCCAAAATTCCTGTTCTGGAATATCAAATACTATGGAGTTTTCTGTTTTGCGGATTCTTTCACCTGAGAAAAGAAAAACTCCTCCATCGTAAAAATCTATCACATCGTCATACTGGTCGTTTTTCCTAACCTGAGTAGTACCGGTGATATCATATAATCCGTTTTCATCACCAATATAATTCAGTTGATCACCATCATCAAGAAAGGCTTTTATTTCAAAATCATATTCCCCAAGCAATTCATTACGCAGATCGACACTAATCTCCTCACAAGAGGAAAATAGCATGGTAAAAGGTAAAATGGTTAAGATTAACAGTAGTTTTCCAGCGTTTTTGCAAGTATTTCTCATCATAACAGGTATTTATATTAAACAGTATTTACTCCTCAGAAACTCCTAGCAGGCGTAATTCTTTCTTATGTTGCCCAATTTTTTGTTTGAGTTCGTAAACCTCTTTCAAAACCTGTGCCAATTCGTATCCATCTTTAACCGCTTTCTTATCAAATGACTCCATTACGATGTAATAATGCTTCTTGCCAGTAAGCCTCACCTTAAGTCTTCTGTCTTGATTCTGAATAATTAAACCGACTACTCCCCTATCTGCACCATCGCGAAAATCAATTTTTTCCCAACGATCTTTTCCATCCTCAATTTTTCTATTATCAGGATTACTAAGTGTAATAGTATCAGAAAAAAGATAAAGCTCCTTATCATACACTTTAATGCAATAATGATCAATCCAATCTGATCCATAATAATGCGACGAAAGCCAAAACTGACCATCCTCAGTAACATTAGTCTTCAGAAAAATACGATTCCATGAGCGTCTTACAGTCTGCCTCTTATGCTCATAAGTCCCAGGGCGACCAGCAGGTCCTGCAGAAAAAATAAAATCTCTGTCAAGCTCATCAATTTGTGAAGCAAATTCATCTAACATCACCTGGGCATGTGCTATAAACTCCTGATGAAAAGCTGTTGCCGCTTCTTTTTTTAGATTCAATGCTTTCCCAACTATTCCATATTCTTCAGGAAACCATATCGGAATTGAATCTAAAAGAGCCATCCCGCGCTCAAATTCTCCTGATAATATCAGTCCGGAGGCCTGATTCATCTTCTGCTCAGCAGCCTTATGTGCTTCAGAAACACAGGCACTCATTATCGAAACAACAACCAAGAGGATCGCCATACTGACAACCTTTCCTGAAGATGCAAAAAACCTCATTTTTCTCATTCTAAATGCTTTCCGATAAAAGTACTTATTTTCTGGCTTTTCATTAGTCTTTTTTTCAGACTGAAATCAACAAATCAATAATAATAGCTAAATTTGTATGACAAATTAAGATGATGATACTTTTCACTAACTAGTTAATTATGAAGAAGTTTATTGGCATTTTGCTGTTTATGGCCTTCGCTTATCAATCTGGATATAATCAAGATACTATCCAATTGCGTATTCTTACCTATAATATTTACCATGGAGCTACGATGAAGGGTGATTTCAACCTGGATACTATTGCCAACCGCATTGCCTTTCATCAGCCTGATCTGGTAGCCCTGCAAGAGGTTGACCGACTAACAATGCGAGCTAAGAAAATGGACTTAGTTACAGAGCTGGGATACCGAAGCAAAATGGCTCCCCTATTTGGCAGAGCAATGTACTATGACACAGGAGAATATGGAGAAGGCATACTGTCAAAATACAGTTTTATTAAAACTGCAAGTCGCCCCTTACCTGCTCTTCCTGATCATGAACCACGGGTAGCACTCGAAGTTCTGATATGCCTGCCTTCTGGTGACACTATCGCGTTTGTTGGCACACATCTTGAACACAACCATAACGCGCCTGATCGGGTAAGCCAAGCAAAAAAACTTGCTGAACTCTACCGGGATTTCCCTTATCCGGTTATCCTGGCGGGTGACTTAAATGACACTCCTGAAAGCGAGGCGATGAGCATATTGTTTGAATCTTTTACCCCCAGCTATGGTGAAAAAGCATTACCAACTTTTCCTTCTGATCAGCCAAAAAAGAAAATAGATTATATCTTAACAGATAAAAACCATCAATGGAGAGTTATTGAAACTCAGGTAATCCGCGATGAGGTAGTTTCTGATCATTGTGGTTATTTGTCTGTGATTGAATTAATAAAAAACTAATATGGAAACCATTCACGAATATCCAGCCCTGGAAAAAGCAATTAATGAAAAAGAGTTGGTCTTTATATATATATCTCAACCTCAATGTTCTGTCTGCAAAAGCCTTTTACCTAAAGTAGAAGAACTAATGGAGGATTATCCAAGAATTACGAACTACTATCTTGACACACTAGAGGTGCCAATAGCGGCAGGACAATTATCAGTATTCAGTATTCCTACCGTTATTCTTTTTGTTCAAGGCAAAGAGCATTTTAGATTAGTTAGAACTTTTGGTTTGAGAGAAATAAATGACAAGATTGCCAAGATTTATCAACACTTTGATTCTGATAGAATAACATAACATCATTGACAAAAAAAATATGAATAGTGATTATATCATTGAGCTTGAGAAGGTTTATCGCGAGGGGCTTTTGAACGATACTCTTCCTTTTTGGATTAACAATTCTGTTGATAGAGAGTTTGGCGGGTTTACATTTATGCTGGATCGGGATGGATCTTTAATGGATACAGATAAAGGAGTATGGCAGCAAGGACGATTCACCTGGATGCTAGCTACTCTATATAACCAATGGGAACAGAAAGGAGAATGGCTTGAACTGGCAAAGCATGGAATAGAATTCATTGATAAGCATTGCTTTGATACTGACGGTCGGATGTTTTTTCATCTGGATCAGGCCGGGAATCCTATTCGAAAACGGCGCTATATTTTCTCTGAAACTTTTGCAATTACTGCTTATGCAGCCTATGCCAAAGCTTCTGGAGAACAATGGGCCGCTGATAAAGCCATAAACCTGTGGAATCTTATCATGAAGGCTCTTCATACCCCCGGAGCTTTACCTCCCAAATTCACTTCTAACAGAGAATCAAAAGGCCTTGCTCTTCCCATGACTCTTATGGTTACGGCTCAGGAGCTGCGCCTAAATGTAGGTGATCAGGGATATAGTGAAACAATTGACAAACTCCTTGAACGCATTCAATTGCACTGGATGAAACCAGAGTTCTCTGCAATTCTTGAAAATGTTGGAATGAATGGTGAATTTATTGATCATGCTGACGGGCGACAATTAAACCCGGGTCATACAATGGAACTAGCCTGGTTTATTTTACGAGAATCAGAATACCGGAATAATGACCCTGAAATTTTGAAAATGGGACTCACTATTCTCGACTGGATGTGGAAGTGGGGGTGGGATAAAGAATACGGCGGAATTACATATTTCAAAGACGTGAAGGAGCGTCCCCCTCAAGAGTATTGGCACGATATGAAATTTTGGTGGCCTCAGAATGAAGCTATCATTGCTACGCTCATGGCTTATCGCTTATCCGGCGATAGCAAATATGCTGATATGCATCGTCAGATTCATGATTGGACATACAAGCATTTTCCTGATAAAGAATATGGTGAGTGGTATGGATATTTGCATCGAGATGGAAGAGTGTCAATACCCTCAAAAGGGAACCTATGGAAAGGGCCCTTTCATATTCCGAGAATGCAAATGATATGTGCAAAAGAATGCAAGAAGCTACTAAATAATGCATAAGCACCTGTGGATCATATCGTTACTTGTCGCAACTCTTTGTGCCTGCGAAACAGACTTCGATCCCTATATCCCAAGTAAACCTACTCCGGTTGTATATGGGGTGATCAATCCAGATGACAGTTTGTATCAGATTCGTTTAACAAAAAGTTTTGTCGGACCAGGAAGTGCGTATGATTATGCACAGATCTCTGATAGCTTGTTTTTTCAAAATGCTAAAGTTTATCTGGATACATATTTGGATACTAATCCGGGTAACGACACCTTGCTTGAATCAGTTGAGCTCGAATTGCTTGAGATTGAACCACGCCAGGAAGGCATTTTTATCAGACAACCAAACCTGATATATCAAACCAACTTTCATGAATTAAATATTCGTCCTGAACAATATCATAACCAAGGCCTTGCTTATGATATTGTTCTGCAAATGCGTGCAATAATTCCCGGATATGCAGATACAGTAACTGCTAAAACCCGACTAAAGAAACCTCCTCGCATAGTGAATCCAAAAGCACATTACCAAAAAGTCTATTTTTTTGGCGAGATACCGTTTCAGGTTGAATGGACACATACTTCAAAAGACAACTACTTTGAATTGCAGGTAGTTTTTCACTACAAAGAAATATTAGAAGACGAACAACGTGAGGCAGCTGTTGAATGGGTTCTAACAGGTATTGAGTATAATGAAAGCTCTATCCCCGGTGGAGTGAATAATTTTTACAACTACTATCTACGTCCCGATATCTTTTACTCACATATTCGAGCAACAATACCAGTAGATCACGAGGTAAAGGCTCGGTTGGTGAGAAATATAGATTTTGTAATTCTCACCAGCGATGGTACTATTAAGCATTACAATGAAATTGGAGAACTAGCTGATGATTATCATGGTGCCACCTACTCAAATCTCAACCACGGTCTTGGTATTTTCACAAGTTATAATACGGTTGGGGTTTATGGTTTAAGACTCGGACAACGTGAGCTTGACTCTCTCGCCTTTGGCACTTACACAAAACACCTGAACTTCAAAAACTGGGAATAAAGAACTTGATCTATTCCTTTCTTATTAGCCAGCTCAAGGATGTTTTCACAATTCAGAATAGTCTGTCTCATTTGATTGCACCTGAAAATGAGGCTCAAGGTGATGTCTCATTGCCAACCTAAAGCTTGCTGTACTTCCCGTTTCCAGCTCCTTTAGTAAACGGGCATGGTCAATAATAGGTTTAGGAAAAGCATTGACTTTCTCTGAAGCATATTGTTTGAACAGAGGATACAAAATATCCTGAAAACGAATCAAGGTTTGATTCTCAGTTGCTGCATACAAAGCCGAATGAAACTCAGCATCAGCCTTCATTCTTTCCGACTCAGAGCCAGCCTGGTCTTCCCTTTCTATTATCCTTGCAAGCTTTTTATATAGCTTATCAGATTTCTTTTCAAACAGCAGATCTGCTAATCCGATCTCAAGCATAAGCCTGAACTCAAATAACTCGCGAAGAGTTCCAGCACCCAGCCAGGCAGAAACCAAAGCCATTTCCATCCCCTTCAGAAAATCAGGCGACTGAAGAATCATACCACGACGTCTTCTTGAATCAACTATGCCAAACATCCTGAAACGACTAAGAGCTTCCCGAATAATGGTGCGAGAAACACCAAGCTGCTCAGCTAGCTCAATTTCACCGGGTAACACATCACCAGGATTATAACCCTTACTGAGAATATATTCTCTGAGTTTCAGGACAGCCTGATCAACCAAGCCTGTAGATTTTGAAGTTCGTTCCATTAGAAACAAAAATAATAAATATGTATGACATAAAAAACAAAATAATTCCACTAAATTTATTGATTATAACAGTCCTAAATATCTGCTAACATGAAAACCTTTAGACTCCTACTCCTCACAAGCCTCAGTTGCCTTCTCTTTGCCTGCAATGACTCAGATTCCGTTTCTAATTGGCAAATGAAGGAATCAAGCATCATGACTACCTGGGCATCAGAAGTTGATGAGGACAGTCCTTGGAACGTGTACCCCAGGCCCTACCTTGAGAGGGACAACTGGACTAATCTGAACGGTTTATGGGAATATGCCATTACAAATACTAATTCAGAGAGACCAATTGAGATGGATGGTGAAATATTGGTACCATATCCAGTAGAATCGGCCATATCCGGTGTTATGCAAAGGGTTAGTAAAGACGACCTCATTTGGTATAAAAGAGAGCTAAACACAAGAAAACTGAAAAAATCTGAGCATCTCATACTCCATTTTGAAGCTGTTGATTGGCATTCCACCATCTGGATTGATGATAAAAAAATTGGTGAGCATAAGGGGGGGTATTCTCACTTTAGCTTTGATATCACTGATTACATAAATCCATCCAGAAAACAAGAGCTATGGTTGTCGGTTTGGGATCCCTCAAGCGATGGCACTCAAGCTGTTGGAAAACAAAATTCCAATCCACACGGTATATGGTACACGCCCAGCTCCGGAATTTGGCAGACTGTTTGGCTTGAGAAAGTAAATGACAGCTATATCACAGACTATAAGGCTATTACTGACATTGACCAAGGGAGGGTTGAGATCAATACTGAAATAATGGGTGCTCAAGCTGAGGATCAACTTGAAATGACAATCAGAAACGGAGGGCGAATTATAGCCAAACAAAAGTATGACATCAGTCAAAAAATAGTAATCGACATTCCTAATCATAAGCTATGGACACCTGATGATCCCTTTTTATATGATCTTGAGATCAAGCTGGAAAGAAAAATGGAGGTTATAGATCAGATCAATGGCTATTTCGGAATGCGAAAGATCAGTCTTGGAAAAGATGAAAAAGGCATAACCCGAATTATGCTTAATAACGAATTTGTTTTTCAAAATGGGCCGCTTGATCAAGGATTCTGGCCAGATGGCTTGTACACTCCACCAACTGAAGAAGCAATGGTTTATGACCTTAAAATTCTAAAAGAAATGGGATTTAACATGCTAAGAAAGCATGTTAAGGTAGAAAACAGAAGATTTTATTACTGGACAGACAAAATTGGATTATTGGTATGGCAGGATATGCCAAATGCACATTTTGGCATTAATGTCAATGACATAAAATCACAGCAAGCAGGAGCTCTTCAGTTTGAAAAGGAGCTTCAAGAGTTGATTTTTTCACGTGACAATCACCCATCCATAATTATTTGGGTTCCCTTTAACGAAGGCTGGGGGCAATATGACACTGAGAGGATTGTAGATTATGTAGCTGCTCTTGATTCTACACGTCTGATAATAAATTCTTCAGGGTGGACTGACATGGGGGTAGGACATATACTTGACATCCATCATTATCCTAATCCCATAGCTCCTGCTGCCGAAGAAAACAGGGCAATTGTCTTAGGCGAATTTGGAGGGTTGGGCTTACCTGTTAAGAATCATACCTGGAAGCAAGACCAAAACTGGGGGTACGAAAATATGGAGGGTACGATGTCACTTTTAAGTAAATATGAAGCCTTTTATCAAGAAGTAGCCAAGCTGGCAGAAAACCCGGGACTTAGTGCAGTTGTTTACACACAAACTACTGATGTTGAGATTGAGACTAACGGGCTAATGACTTATGACCGGAAAGTTGATAAAATGGGCAAAGAGTATATTCAAAAAGCTCATTTAGGATATATCCCTCCAGCTTTGACAAATCCAATAGCTGAGTTCATTGACAGTTATACCATTGAATTAAGCTGTGCCAAACCTTGCTACCAGATTCACTACACAACAGATGGGTCTTTGCCTGATCGCAGTAGTAAGTTGTATGCCATTCCTATGACAATCACAGAATCTATAGTACTGAAAGCCATTGCCTTCTGGGAGAATGGAGAAGAGTCGCGGCCCTCTGAATTCAAGATTAATAAAGTTGATAAGTAGAACTCTAAAAAGACTTCACTTCACCACTTTCAAACCATTGGTCCACTATCAATTCTAATCCAGATCCATAATATAAGGTAAGTTGACCATCAACGGTGGCTTCCACCTCAAGGTATTCTAATTCTCCATCTGCAAGCTTTGCACTTATCAAGAATCCTCCTTCTGTTCTGAACTGTTTAAACTCTACATTTTGCCAATCTCCGGGAATAGCAGGAAAGACACGAACAACACCAGAATGAGACTGGATCAGCATCTCTTGAATACCTGCGGCAAAAGCAAAATTTCCCTCCAGAGTAAATGGCCGATACTGAAATTTCGACATCCCCGACTTTGTTTGGTCTCCATTGACATGGAAAGTGTTTGGCAAACAAAAGCAATTAGCAAAATCTCTAAGAGCCTGGGCAGCATTTTCACCATCGAAATTTCTTGCATACAGATTTCCTTGCCAGGCATAAGAATAACCAACCCACCAATCAGTACCATATTTTTCAAGTGTTCTTAAAGTATTTGAGATAGTCTCCTTATCCTCATCACTTTTAGAAACATCAAGGATACCTAGAGGATGCCAAGCCACCAGATGAGAAAAATGACGGTGACTTTCAGAATAAGCTTCAGAAGGAGCAAACTTCAAACCGCTTGAATCAACACTAAACCGGGGCCATTCAGCGAGAATACCTTCCCATTTTGCAACATCATCAGAAAGGCCAAGTTCTGTAGCCAGTTCGGCAGCCTTCTCAAAAGTGAAACGAATAAGGCCCAAATCAAAATTGGTTGTTTCAGAGAACCAGGCTGACCTACTGTTATCATGTATCTCGGGTGAGGAGCTAAGTGGAAGTTTCCGGAGCCCATCCTCACGTCTGACAGAAAATTCATCAAGAAAAATTGCTACTTCAGAGATCCAGGGATATGCTCTGTCTTTAAGAAATTCTCTATCCATAGAATACCTCCAGTGCAAGTAAAAATGCTGTCCAAGCCATGCACTGACGGTTGGTCCGCAAGAATATTGTATCCAGCCTCCCATGGGCTTACCAGAAAGAGTAGTAACACCCGGAACATTGAGTCCGTTTTTACCAAAAAATTCCTTTGTATAAGCATTTGCGACAGGTTTTATATCCCATAGCCAATTCAGAAATCCTATTTCAAGATCAAGGTGATTTGCACTATAGGCCGGCCAATAGCTAAGCTGAGTATTTAAATCATGATGAAAGTCTCCTTTCCAAGGGGGCATTTTACCATTATCGGCTGTCCATACTGCTTGTAAGGAAATAGGAGGAGTATGAGCCCTGGCTGCTGATCCAAATTTATATTGTTCAAGATACCATTGCTTCTCAAGCACAGGATCAGGAATGCTAATACCCGATTTTGACCAGAATTTATTCCACCATTGCAAATGAGATTTGAGGGCATTACGATATTTCATTTTAGCAGTCAATTGATCTGCGTCAGGATTATTCTTGTCGTCTGATATCGAAGATGAAAGCGACCAGTTGCCTACCAGCTCGTCTCCTTTTCTTTTCCATTTCACCACTACATCGTAATAAAATCCGCCATAACCTACCTGGTGATACCTGAGAGAATTTTCATCAGCATGCACTTCCCCTTGCTTGTAGCCTAATAGCCTGAGATCCTGTCCGGTTACTTCATCAACATTACCAGAGTTAGTATCGCTTTCATAGCGGGGCGGAATCAGATCAAGCTTAAGATCCTCTGGTATATTCTTCATTTTGAACCAACCTGTAGCTTCATCGGCCTGCACAAAAGCCTCTAGCTTGAGTCCGTTAGTCCACTTAACAATAGCAGTTGCTGTTTGCACATCCAGTTCAGCACTAATTACTTCGCTGGCACCTTCAAAGACAAATTCCAGTGCGGCCCCTGGAATCTTTGATGGAGCAATACTATTTGAATAAGCTCCTTTATCAAAAAATTCCTGAACTACTCCATAATCATCTTCCTGCCACTTCTTGTATACCCAATCAAACCTGAACTCCTCCTTTTCAAGCCATGAAATAGATCGCTGATCCCAAAGATCCACCCGATCAAGGCTGAACCTGAGGTTGCCATCACGATTCCATATCAAAGCCCCGAGCTCACCATTTCCTAATGGAATTGCTTCATCCCAGCTGGTGGCCAGTTGCTTGTAAATCAGGTTATGTGATGATGACGCGAGCTTGCTTGATATTTGAAGCATTTGCACTCCGTGCCAGGGCACCTCCAATTCAATAGCATTATCAAATTCGCCTAAGTCTTTTTGACGCCATAGGTCTCTGACTTTAAAAGGTCCCTGAATACCCAATTCCTCAGCTGACACTCTTATTTTATGTGGAGCAGTTCCTCCCCAGTTGAAATATCCAGATGGTGAGCCAGAATTATCAGTTACATGAAATAATCCAACTGCTTTAGATCCATCATCTAATTCCTTTACCATAATCATCTCACCATTGCCTTCCCTGATGATTTCTCCTTGTTTTCCAAGAACATCCTGATTCACAGCAATTACTTCATTATTACACAGTACATTAAGGGTAAATGCATCAAGCTTAGCCATATCACCGCTAAAGATCAGCGGTGACGCCATTAGTGACCACATCGACATATAGGCGTATTGCTCACTTGGCAATAAGTCGGTTGGAACACCCTCACCCATTCCTTGCGCAGCACCTACCCAACCGATCAGAATGTAATCCGGATCATTCCAATTGCCCGGTTTAGCATATTGCCAATGCTCAGCATTACTTCTTCCAATACCGTAAAATCCCGGCATTGATCCGGCATTATTCAAACCCAGATCCCCGGTTGTTCTCCATGAATTACCCACATCTCCTCCCCACTCCCAAACCTGATCCATACCGTATTGACAGAGGTTAAAAACAATATCACGATTTTGTTTCTTCAACTCGTTCCACATCAGCTTGTAAGGAGCCACATAGTCGTCACGCGTTTCAGCAGGTTTCACTCTGCCATAAGAGCACCAATCATACTTGAGAAAATCAAATCCCCATTCTGCAAAAGTCTTAGCATCCAGAGCTTCGTGCTCAAAACTTCCTGCATAACGTGCACAAGTAAATGGTCCGGGTGAGATATAAGTCCCCGCCAGCAATCCTTGATCATGAATATAATCAGTCATATCCTTCATGTCAGGGAAACGTTTATTGGTGTTCAAAACATCATAAGAATCCCTAAGTGATCCGCCAATTTCGGGATCATCCGATTTTTCCTTAATCATCCAGCAATCATCAATATTGACATAACGGTATCCATAATCAGCCATACCTGTTGCAATCATCTGATCAGCAGCCTCTCTCATTATCTTATCGCTAACCCTGTCATAATGAATATACCATGAATTCCAACCCATATGTGGAGTAAGCGCAAGGGTATCACCAATGCGAAAAGTCAGATCCTGTGAGTCAGAGCCCGATTCATTTTTAGCAGTAATAGTGAAAGTGTAATCTCCTGCGATGGCAATACTCCCGGATATAATTCTTGATCCTGACTGATAATTTAACCCAGCTGGCAGATCTGCTATATCAAAATCAATTGGTTCCTTTCCTGTTGCCGGAATTCTGTACAAGACAGGTGACCCTGGTCGTGCTCCGACTATAGCTGGTCCGTTAATCCTTGGTTTATCCGGAGCCGGAGGAGTAAGGATATAAGATTCTTCGGTAATCATTTCTGTCGGCAATGGTGTAGTGCCTATAAAAGCTATCTGTGCATCTGCCCAATTAGCGTGATCATGACTAATCCCATCACCGGCATCGGTCACTAATAATCCTAGTTTTTGAACCTTTTTTAATGAAACTTCACAGAGCTCTGCTTCCATTCCCCATTTCATAATCTGGCTTTCCCAAAGAATCTCTCCATCACCTAAAACAAAGAACTTTATGCTTGCTGGCTTATCAGAAGCATCATCAACACCAACGTAAGCTGTAAATGTTTTTGCATCTCCCTTCAAGTCAATCAAGAAAGTACTTGTGGCATGAGTTCCCACTCCATTAGCAAATTCATTGCCATTGATTAACAAGTGATTCTCAGTAACAGATTTCTTTAGCTGAGGTGATCTCCACCCCGATGACATATCTGACAAATCCATTTGATCCAGATAGATTGTATCAATACTTGAGCAGGAAGAAAACCATACAGCAAAAAAGAGCAGGCAAAAATTACGTATTAGTTTTTTCATGAGAATAGGTTTTGTTAGTTTATAAAAATAACAAATATGTATTAGAAGATATCAGCCCGAACATCTCGCTATCCTAAATGGGGGAAAAGATGAATATTTTTTCTAATTTCCAACAATATTTCAAATTCATGAAAAACTACAAAACCAGATTTTTACTGGGTATTTCATTAGTATCCGCGATGGGGGGATTACTATTCGGATACGACTGGGTGGTGATTGGCGGAGCAAAACCTTTTTACGAGCGATTTTTTGAGATTTCAAATTCTCCTGCTCTACAAGGATGGGCTATGAGTTCAGCTCTGATTGGCTGCATGGTTGGTGCAATAATTTCAGGAAGCTTAAGCGACCGCTTTGGCAGAAAACGCCTGTTAATACTTTCGGGAGCAGTATTCATGGTTTCTGCTATAGGAACAGGAGCAGCAGAATCTATGACGATATTTATTCTGTACCGACTTCTTGGTGGTGTTGCAATCGGATTAGCCTCTACCCTTTCGCCTATGTACATTGCTGAAATCGCACCTAAAGAGGTAAGGGGTAAATTTGTTTCTATTAATCAATTAACCATCGTTATTGGAATACTAGCAGCTCAAATAGCTAACATGCTAATTGCCAAAGAAGTACCGACAGGGGCAACTGATCTGGATATTTTGAATTCATGGAATGGACAACAGGGATGGAGATGGATGTTCTGGGCAGAAATTATACCGGCATCATTATTTTTCTTATTGATGTTTCTTATTCCTGAGAGTCCTCGCTGGCTGGCAAAACGAGGATATAACGATAAAGCTGAAGCAGTTTTACTAAAAATCGGAAATAAATCATTTGCGACTCAGGCCCTGAGCGACATAAGAGAAAGCCTGCAAAACGATTCGCGGAAAGTCGATTTCAAAGCACTTTTTGCCCCGGGAATGAAAAAAATTCTTTTGATCGGCATTGTTCTTGCTGCCTTCCAGCAATGGTGTGGCATCAACGTGATCTTCAATTATGCTGAAGAGATATTTTCTGCTGCAGGATATGCCGTGGATGATATTATGTTCAATATCGTTATCACCGGCTCAGTTAACCTGGTTTTTTGTCTGATTGCATTATACACAGTTGACAAACTTGGTCGCCGCCCATTGCTTCTGCTCGGGGCCGGAAGCCTGGCTGTAATTTATGCAGTAATGGGAACCCTGTTCTTTTTTGAGGTTAAGGGATTGCCCCTGCTAATTCTGGTTATTACGGCCATTGCTGCCTATTCAATGACACTTGCTCCGGTAGTATGGGTTGTTTTATCAGAGATTTTCCCAAACCGCATTCGTGGAGCAGCTATGGCAGTAGGCACACTCGCACTCTGGTCGGCATGTTTTATTCTTACTTATACATTCCCGATGCTAAATTCAGGTTTGGGTGCCAGCGGAACCTTCTGGCTATACGGAGTAATTTGCGTATTAGGATTTCTATTTATCCTCAAAAAGCTTCCTGAAACCCGACAAAAATCACTTGAGCAGATTGAAAAGGAATTGCTTAATTCATAAAGATGAAAGCTGATTGAGATGACTAACAAGCCATTCAAAATAAAAACTCGAATCAATAGTTTCAAACATGCTATTAATGGCCTGATTCACTTATTTAAAAATGAGCATAATAGTTGGATTCATGCGCTTGCTGTGCTTGTAGTTGCGACAGCTGGTTTATTTTTTAAACTCAACACTTTTGAATGGGTATTGGTAACTTTTGCTATTGGATTGGTGTTCACTGCTGAAATAATTAATACCTCAATTGAGCGCTTGGTTGACCTGGCCTCACCAAATCACAATCAACTCGCTAAGGAAGCCAAGGATCTGGCTGCGGCGGCGGTATTGATTGCAGCTATTGTTGCAGTAATTATTGCTCTATTTATTTTCGTGCCAAAAATTAAAGCCCGGATTAATTCTAATAATGAGAAACTCTTGGTCTATGAAGAGAAGAATCTTTCTGAAAACATCCAGTATTGCTGCAGCTGGGATGAGTGTTATGCCCTCGGTTTTGGGCAGCACAAAATCATCTCCTGACCTTCCTGATAATTGGGTTTGGTTAAATGGATCTAATCGTGTTTCAAAAGATCGGTGGAAACTTCTGCTTGAACGATTATCAAGGGCTGGTTTTGATGGAGTTGCTTGTAATGCCAGCAATAAATTCTACGCCGAATTCGCCCCTCTATGTAAAGAGTATGATGTGCAATTACATGCCTGGAGATGGACAGTTAACCGTGGGCAATATGCCAAAGATCATCCAGAGTGGTATGCCGTAAATCGCAATGGCGAATCAGTGCTGGATAA
>JAGLDP010000092.1 GCA_023145515.1 Bacteroidales bacterium | reverse complement strand
ATATGAGCAGTCAGATTTTTCTTTTGGGCTACCCAATCAAATGCCCTACTACTTTTAAGCCAATTCAGTGTGTCGAGATTCTCTCGCAAATCGTCATAATCTGATCCTGTATGAATGTATAGATAGTCCTCATCTCCAGATAGATTAACCAGAGCTGGGCGATATATCCAGGAATACAGAACAATTGCCACAGCTGATGCAAGAATCAGCATTATACCGACAGGTACTCCAATGATTAAGCCCCATTTTTTCTTCCCTGCAACCATTCTGATATAAGTATATTACTATTTTAAGTTGCTTAATGCTTTCTGTATTCTATCCAATCCTTTCTCAAGAATCTCTGTTGAAGTAGCATAAGAAAATCTTATAGTACCTGGAGCACCAAATGCGGCTCCTGATACAGTTGCAACATGGGCCTCATTCAAGAGATACATAGCTATATCTTCACAATCGCGAATTTCAATTTCCCCTTTTGATTTTCCGAAAAAGGATGAAATATCGGGGAGCACATAAAACGCTCCTTGCGGTTGATCAATTAAAACTCCTGGCATACTTTTCAATCTGGCAACTACCAGATCACGTCGTTCTCTGAACACCTTGATCATAGAAGGGATAAAAGACTGATCACCTGTCAGGGCGCTCAGCGCAGCTTTCTGAGCAATTGCGCAGGCTCCGGACGTATATTGTCCTTGCAGCTTTTGGCATGCAGTAACCAGCCACTCAGGACCAGCTAAAAAGCCGATTCGCCAGCCTGTCATGGCATATCCTTTTGAAACTCCGTTAATTACAACTACCTGGTTGCGAATCTCTTCAAACTGAGCAATTGATTCATGCTTTCCTGAGTAGTTTATATGCTCATAGATTTCGTCTGAGATAACCATCAATTGAGGATGGCGTGAAAACACTGCAGCCAATCCAGCTAATTCATCACGAGAATATATTTGTCCGGTTGGATTAGATGGCGAGCTGAAAATAAATGCTTTAGATCTGGGAGTAATTGCAGCCTCAAGCTGCTCTGGAGTAATCTTATATTGCTGACTAATGTCTGAGTTAAGGATAATCGATTCACCTTCAGCTAGTTTCACTATTTCAGGATAAGACACCCAATAAGGTGCAGGAATTATTACTTCATCACCAGGGTTAACAATACATAACATTGCATTTGCTATTGCCTGCTTGCCTCCGTTAGAAACAATAATTTCAGAAGGTCTATAATCCAAATCATTATCCCGCTTTAACTTTAAAGAGACAGCCTCCCTGAGATCAAGAAATCCGGGTACAGGTGGATAGTGAGAAAAATTATCATGTATAGCCTGTATGGCAGCTTCTTTAATATAGTCAGGAGTATCAAAGTCAGGTTCTCCAATGCTCAAGTTTATAATATCGATGCCCTGACTAATCATCTCTCGACTTTTTTGGTTCATAGCCAAAGTAGCTGATCTCGATAGAGACATCAATCGATTTGAAATTGCGCTCATTTTGTTTGGGTTAATTGGGCTACTTTTCAAAAAAAATTAAGCATTAAAGGTAAGCAATTCCTTTTGGTTTTGATCAAGCACTAATCAATATCTATGAGTAAGCCCATACTCATCACAAAACTTTTGGTTTTAACCGGATTTGAATGTCCGAGAATATCAGGATCTATATTCAGATCACGCATGCCATGATGATACTTGACATCGAGCAGCATACTCAAGCCCTTTCTGAATGGAGTTTCCAGTCCCCCACCTACCAACACACCATAGTCGTGTGGTGAGAGTCCGTCCTTAATTTTTACTCTGCTCACAAGCTCATTATTCATTTTCCCTGAGAATCCTGCATTTAGAAGATACCCATAATATCCGCCAGCCTGTAAGTAAAACTTATTTGAACTGCCCAGATTGTATTTAAAAAGCAAAGGAACGGTAACATAGCCCATGTTTGTTTTCTCAACATAAGTTGAATCCTCAATAGGAAGTCCTTCTGCATCCCAAACTTCATAAGTGAACTTGTTCCCCTTCAGTTCATAGCCAACTTCCATTTGCATAACAAAGCTCCTGGTAATATGAAAATTACCAATCAAGGAGATTGCAGGAGTTATCCTTTCGCTAGCAATTCTTTCATCCTGAAATCCCGGAAAACTTAAACCCAGTTTGGCACCATAGGCCGGATATTGAGCATAAGACGAAGTAAAACCTAAAAACACAAGACCGGCCAGGATAAAAAATACTTTCTTCATTACATTATATTTGGATAATAAAAGTACTAATAATCGCCGATTCACCGAATTACCTTTATATTAATTCAATACTCCGACTCACAAATTTACTTAACGACTCACCTGTCAGCATATTGTTCGCCAGAAGAGCTAAATCAATCAGCTGCTTTACAACATCGCTATCTTTTCCATATCCTTCGAGAATCTCATCACGACCCTTCTCTTTCACTTCAACTGCCTTATCAAGCTCAGTCATTTTGTCTTTTTCCTCTTGCGGAACTTCTTCGTCCTTTTTGCCTTCTTTTAGCTTATCAAGACTATCTTTTTCAGATTTCAATTGACTAATTTCTGTTGCAATTTCAGCCAGCTGCGGTCCATGTTTCTTTTCTACATCTTCAGCCAATTTCAGAATCAGAGCATGGTTAGAGTTTACAACCAGATTAAAACTATCAGGCATAGCTCCATAAATATCAGCACCGCCACCTGAAAACTGTTGCATTTCCTTCATCCGTCGCATAAACTCAGCCTGCGTAACAATCATTGGTTTGTCAGTTTCTTGCATAGCCTCAAACTGAATAAAGAAATGCTCAGAAGGCAGTTGAGATTTTATTGCCGGAGTCAAATTAGTTTTCTGGTCAGAACTCAGTTTTTCATCTAGCTGAATATCTTTAGGGATAAGCTTTTCAACAACATCAGAATCCACCCTCACAAATCTTGATTTTTCAATCTTTTGTTCAAGATGGTTGAGATAATGTGTATCAAACTGACCATCCATCAGCAGTACATCATATCCCTTATTCCTCGCTGCTTCAATAAAGCTAAATCCATCATCAAGACTATTTGCATACAGATAAACCAGACTACCATCTTTGTCAGTTTGACTATCTTTAATCAGTGTCTTGTATTCTTCGTAAGTAAAGCATTTACCCTCTGTGTTTTTCAGTAGAGCAAAGTCTTTTGCCTTATCCCAAAACTTATCCTCAGTCATCATCCCGTAGTTGATAAACAACTTAAGATCATCCCATTTCGTTTCGAATAGCTCACGATCCTTTTTGAAAATATCTTTCAGTCGATCAGCAACCTTTTTTGTAATATGCGAAGCAATTTTCTTCACATTCTGATCACTTTGCAAAAAGCTTCTGCTAACATTTAAAGGAATATCAGGAGAATCCATTACACCATGCAGAAGAGTCAGAAAGTCAGGAACAATACCCTCTACTGAATCGGTAACAAAAACCTGGTTACTATATAATTGAATCTTATTTTTCTGTACCTCAACATTATTTCTAATCTTCGGAAAATAAAGTATTCCTGTGAGGTTAAAAGGATAGTCAACGTTGAGGTGAATATTAAACAAGGGATCATCTGCCATAGGATATAGCTCCTTATAGAATGCAGTATAATCCTCTTCTTTCAGATCAGCTGGCTTTTTTGTCCAGGCAGGTTGAGTATTATTGATAATCTTATCCTTATCAGTATCAACGTATTTACTATCTTTAAATTCCTGCTCTTTTCCAAAAGCAATAGGGACAGGAAGAAAACGCGAATACTTATTCAGCAGCTCATTGATTCTGCTTTCCTCAAGAAATTCAAGAGAGTCTTTATCTAAATGCAGAACGATATCTGTTCCTCTATTCTTTTTATCAACATCCTCAATAGAAAAAGTAGTATCACCTTTACATATCCATTTTACAGCTTTCCCTCTTTTATGTGATTTTGTAATGATTTCTACTTTATCAGAAACCATAAAAGAAGAGTAGAACCCCAGACCAAAATGGCCTATAATAGCATTAGCGTCCTTTTTATACTTCTTCATGAATTCCTCAGCACCTGAGAATGCAATCTGATTGATATACTTATCAATCTCCTTGGCTGTCATGCCAACTCCGGCATCTGACAGAGTAAGAGTTTTCTTCTTCTTATCAATAGCAATCCTGATAGTCAGATCTCCTAGTTCACCTTTAAACTCACCAACAGAAGCCAGGGTATTCAACTTCTGAGTAGCATCTACAGCATTGGAAACCAACTCTCTAAGAAAGATCTCATGATCTGAATAAAGAAACTTCTTTATGATCGGAAAGATATTCTCCGAAGTAACATTTATTGAACCTTGTTGTTTTTGACTATCCATCTTTGAAATACTTTTATTGTTTTGTCAGGCAATTTTCAAAGCTCATGCCAAAGACGGATAGCTGACAAATAGGCAGAATTTTATCCTTGTGTTACCTGTCCTGTTGAATAGTCTAATTCACTACCAAACATACTGTGAGGTATTGAAAAGATTACCAAGGTCATAACGGCTGCCAATATTACCAATCCGGGTCTTGACTTTTTTCTATTTCCAAAAAAAGCAGCTACCCAAAATACAAGGGCGAACAAGGTTTTATTATCTGTCAGATCCCAACCGAAAGGAATTCCAGCCCACCATTCGCCGAATGCATGCCATTGCACCCATGGTCCAAATATGAATCCACCGAGCAGCAATAACCAGAAAGTCCAGTTTGTCATTCTTTTAAAGCGCTCAATATGGCTAATAGCATAGATTCCAGCTACAGTTGCAAATAACATTGTCATAAACATCAGAATAATATGGGGAATCAGAACACCGGCGGGAACGTCACCCTTAAACCTGATAACCACAGGCTTATCCTTAGCAACAAAAACCTTCTCATCTCCTGCATTTAACTCCAGGAAGTACTGTAACTTACCAGCTGGTGGTTGCATAGGGAGATAAGCCACTAAAGCCTCCTCATCCTCTTTCCCCAATACCTTTGTCATGAACCATGAGTGATATTTGATCTCTTTGGTTTCAAAACTGACAGAAGTCCATTCTTCATCAACTCTGAATTTCCTATAATGAAGTGTAGCAGATAATTCCATGCTTTTCATTGGCAATTTCACTCTGGCATCACGTTCACCACTACTGCGTACAAGCTCAATCTCCCAGGTACTGTCTAAAAAACTAATAGTTTCATCACGCTCATAAGTCGGACCAGTTGTGCGTTGGTAAAGAACTGCACCAATAGTTATGACTATCGCCACAACCCAAATCAAAAATTTTTTAAATTTCATATTCCTATAATTGAACTAATAAAACAATCTTTTCTCCATCTCTAATCACCTCTACCGTAATAGTTTTCCCCTCCTCTAAAGTCTGCAAACGCATCATATAGTCTTGAATGCTTGACACAGACAATCCGTTTAAGCTAACGATCTTATCTCCTTTTTGCATTCCAGCCATCTGTGCTGGTCTTCCTTCAGTTACCATTTCCACACCCAGTCCATCATTACCACCATCAGTAAAATCTGGCATTATCCCAAGAGTAACTTTGTAAGGTGACCGGGTAGATTTTTTCTGCTTTGGTCCTGCCTCCTGATAAGTAAGCTCACTCAGCTCTCCCATTCTCATTATGACCTCATCAATATAAGCCACAACTTCAACCATACCTGCCCCATTGATTTTATCAATGGAGTCATCAGGAGTATGATAATCCATGTGTGCACCTGTACTGAAATACAAAACAGACAAATCCTTACCATAAAAAGCAGCATGATCTGATGGTCCTTGTCCTTCTAAAGAAATAGCCAATTTTAAAGAATCTGTATTTGCTACCTTAACAAGATCTGCAAACTCAATAGCAGTTCCAACGCCTCCAACAGAAATTTTCTTATCTCTTAATCTGCCTAGCATATCGATGTTAATCATTGCATTCACTCTACTCAAAGGATATACAGGATTCTCTACATAATACTTTGATCCAATCAGGCCCATTTCCTCACATGCAAAAGCGATAAACAGGATAGAAAATGGCAATTGATCCTTCTTAGCCTCTAAACTCCCAGCCAGCTCAATCACAGCAGCTACACCTGAAGCATTATCGTCAGCACCATAATGAATCGCTGTAGTATCAGGTACTCTGGAACCAGAACCCGGACCACCCATTCCTAAGTGATCATAATGAGCTCCAATAACAAGAATATCTCCATCAGGATTATTCGGACTTTCAATAAAGCCCATTACGTTCTGAGTTTTTGCTTCCTTAGAAACCACATCTGTCTGAAAAAAAACTGTTTCTGCTACTAAGAATCCACCGGTTTCACCTTTTGAGTGCTTGATCTCAAGATCTGCTATACTCTTTTCTGCTTGCATCAAAAGCTCATCGGCCAAAGTGCGTTTTACTCTTACAACAGGCAAGCCAACTGAAGACTCTTTCCTTTTAACAAATTTAAGTGCATCTTTTTTGTCGAATAGCGGACCAGATACGAAGATCACACCAATGGCACCCCGATCCTTCGCGTTAAGAATCTTGCTGCGTTGTGATAGAAACCCTGAAAAAGGATCATCCTCTCCATCATCTACATGAGGAGCTCCTTCCAGAATCAATACAATTTTACCTGTGACATCCAGATCAGAATAATCATTAAATGTAAACGTAGATTTATCAATACTGATACCATATCCTACAAATACCAGATCAGACCTAACACTACCATTACCAGTAAATGATAAAGGAAGGAAATCTTCCTGAACAGTTCCCATTCGTCTGTTCCAACCAAAACTATTATTTGTTCCTAAATCAACTTCTGTAATAACATCAAATGTTTGATATCCATTATCTCCGGGCAAAGTCAGACCATACTTCTCAAATTGATCTCTGATATAGGTAGCAGCCATACTGTCACCAGCAGTACCAGGAAATCTTCCACCCAACTCTTCAGAAGCCAGGTAATTTACGTGAGAGACTAATTCACTCTCACTAACTATTGGGTCAGCCTTTGGCAGGCATGACACTAACGAACTGAACAGAATTGCAATAACTACTGTTCTGAATATGTAATACTTTTTTATAATCATTTTACAAAAATAAATGTTTCAAAACTATATATCAAAAACGCTAAGATAATATTGTTAACTGTCCTGATTCTTCAATCCGGACTTTTTTATAATTTTACGACTCAAAATTAGCATAAATGAAGATTTCATACAATTGGTTAAAGCAATATACGAACTTTGATCTAAATCCAACAGAACTCGCTGAAGTACTGACAGATACAGGACTGGAAGTTGAAGGAATTGAAGAATACGAATCTATAAAGGGAGCTCTTGAGGGTATTTGCGTAGGCGAAGTTTTAGAATGCATCCCTCATCCTGATGCTGATCGCTTGAGCATAACGAAGGTGGATGTAGGATCCGGAGAGATTTTACCTATTGTTTGTGGAGCACCAAATGTTGCCCAAGGCCAGAAAGTAGCTGTTGCCACAACAGGCACTACATTATATAGTGACGATGACAGTTTTACAATTAAGAAGACAAAAATCAGAGGAGAAGTATCTCAAGGAATGATCTGTGCTGAGGATGAATTAGGCATTGGAACTGATCATGATGGAATTCTCATCCTTGATCCCTCTGCTATTCCCGGGCAGGCACTATCAAAAATCTTTCAGGTAGAAAAGGATACCATACTTGAGATTGGACTTACTCCCAACAGGATAGATGGTGCATGTCATATTGGTACAGCACGAGATATTGTAGCATTCCTCAACCTCGACCAACAGAAAACCACTTTAATAAAACCTGACGTCTCCTCCTTTGCTGTAGATAATCAAAAGCTGGATATCAAAGTAAGAGTTGAGAATAATGAAGCCTGCATTCGTTATAGTGGAGTCAGTATCTCTGACATTGAAGTGAAAGAATCACCTGAGTGGTTAAAAAACAGGCTCAAAGCTATTGGATTGAATCCAATAAACAATATTGTTGATATTACTAATTTCGTATTGCATGAAACCGGACAACCATTACATGCATTTGATGCTGATAAGATTACCGGAAATGAGGTAATCATCAAAACCTTATCTGCGGCAACTCCTTTTCTTACACTTGATGAGGAAGAAAGAAAACTTTCAGATCAAGATCTAATGATATGCGATAGTAAAGAGGGGATGTGTATTGCCGGAGTATTTGGAGGTCATAAGTCAGGAGTCTCAGAAAATACAAAAAGTGTATTCCTTGAATCTGCCTGTTTTGATCCGGTTTATGTCAGAAAAACAGCCAAACGCCATGGTCTTAACACTGACTCTTCATTCCGTTTTGAAAGAGGAACCGATCCAAATGGTACAATTTATGCGCTCAAGCGCGCGGCTCTCTTAATAAAGGAATTGGCTGGCGGACAAATTGCTTCTGAAATTCAGGATGATTACCCGGTAGAAGTCAAGCCTTATCCGGTTTTCCTTAAATGGTCTAACCTGGATCGACTTATCGGCATTAAAATCCCGAGAGAAACAGTTATCCAAATCCTGGAATTGCTGGATATTCATATTGCGCAAAATTCTTCTGAGGGTCTTAAGCTTGAGGTTGCCACCTATCGGGTAGATGTCAAAAGAGAAGCAGATGTTATCGAAGAAATTTTAAGAATCTATGGATATAATAACATCGGAATATCTGAACATGTAAACTCAACTTTATCTTATGCACCAACTCCTGATCCTGAGTTGCTGGAAAATAGGATTGCCGAGCAATTAGTTGCTCAGGGTTTCAATGAAATGATGGC
>JAGLDP010000091.1 GCA_023145515.1 Bacteroidales bacterium | reverse complement strand
GATATTATGAAGAATCAACTTGATCGCAGGTCATTTCTGCGAATTTCTGCTCTGACAGGGGCTTTTATGGGAATACCTACTCTAGGAATGAGTGGAAAAAAGGCTGAAGCTGATGCAATTTTAGATCGCATCGCCCAGATGCCAAAGTCTAGCGGACAATCAGTTATGGATTTAGCTGTGGATCCGATTAAGCAGGTAAGAGTTGGAATAATTGGTTTAGGAAACCGCGGAAGCGGAATGTCGAAGCACATTGAGGTGATGTCGCCCGATAAAGCCAAAGTAGTTGCAATCTGTGATATTCAGGAAAAGAAAGCTGATGCGGTTTATAACCGGATGAAGAAAAACGGACATAATCCTGCAGTTTACAAAGGCACGGAGAATGCGTGGAAGAAGATGGTAGAACGTGATGATCTGGATCTTGTTCTGATTTTCACCAATTGGAAGTGGCATACACCAATGGCTGTTTATGCTATGCAGCAGGGTAAACATGTGGCAACTGAAGTACCAGCTGCATATACTTTAGAGGATACCTGGAATCTGGTTAATACTGCTGAGGAAACTCAACGGAATTGCATGATGCTTGAGAATGTGTGTTACGGAAATGAGGAACTTTGGATATTGAATATGGTTCAATCCGGAGTATTCGGAACACTTACTTATGCAGAGGGTGCTTATATTCATAATCTCAGAGGAATGCTGTTTGGTAATTCATATTACCAGCAGTGGAGAATGCGTCATCATGTTAAGCGTAACGGAAACCTTTATACTACACACGGATTAGGACCAGTAGCCCAGTATTTGGATATTGATCGTGGTGATCGTTTTGATTACCTGACTTCAATGAGCAGTCCGGCTGCATCACTCATAGAGCATTCAAAAAAGGTTAATCGTCAGGATGAATTTTACAACCGTGATGATTTCAAGCACGGCGATATGAATACTTCTCTCATCAAGACAGCCAAGGGAAAAATGATTCACCTGTTTCATGATGTGGTTACTCCAAGACCTTATTCAAGGAAAAACTCTCTGGCTGGAACAAAAGGCTATCATGAGGGATATCCGAGTCGTTTGTCATTAGAAGGAAAAGGTCACGGATGGCTGAAGGATGACGAATATAAAGCTATGCGCGAAAAGTATAATCATCCGATCTGGGATAGACTGAAGACTGAAATTGAAATGTACGGCGGACACGGAGGAATGGATTTTGTTGAGATGTATCGCATGATCGATAACCTGAATAAAGGACTCCCTCTGGATATGGATGTGTACGATGCAGCTTCATGGAGCATAGTTGGTCCGCTTTCTGAAATTTCAGTTGAAATGGGTTCTGTGCCTGTGAAGTTCCCTGATTTTACAAGAGGGAAGTGGCAGGAGGAGAGAACTTTAGGGATTCTTAAATACTAAGACTAAAGAATAAAGTATCTTAATTCTTAACTTCAGTCTTCAGTCTTAAATCTTAAGTCTAATTTAAGTCTTAGGTCTTAGGTCTTAGGTCTTTTTTCCCAATTTGTTATTCTTCAAAACTTCCTTATGTTTGCAGACCTTATTTTTTTACAAAATTTTTAAAAATGAAAAAACTTTTCACTATTGTAATTGCGTTGCTTTTTATCACGCAATTAGGTTTAAATGCGCAAACGCTTTTAGCTCATTATCCTTTGATCTCAAATGGAGTAGATTCTACCGGTAATAATGCTGATATGACAATGGGTAATGCTCCGTTCCAAAACGGTGGAATATATTCTAATGGTATTTATAGTGGTAGCGACACTACTGGTTCATATTTTTACACTCCTCAAATAGCAAATATTAATTTGGATGATCTTACAATCAATGTTGAGTTTCTGATTGAAGAGTATCCAGAGCATAGTATGCCAATTATTATGGCTGGTTCTAGTTGGCGTTGGTTGAGTGCCTGGATGGATGGCGACAAAATTGCTCTAAAAGTTAATAATGGTCGGTCTTATGAAGTAAGTACTAAAGTTGTTGATCTTGATCAATGGTACAGTGTATCGATAAGCTATAAAAAAGCAGACGGGAAAGCCATGCTACACCTGGATGATGTTCTAATACTATCTATTGATGAGGATGAGCTTAATCATCATGATTATTCAAGAATAGTAAACTCAGATGGTGGTATTGGCAATGCTTATAAGGGATATTGGAGAAACCTGAAAGTATATGATGCTTCAATCGTTAATAAAATTGATGATGAGCTGATGGATAGAGTTAGCATTAAGCCTTTTGGAAATCAAATTCAGGTTGATGTTCCCTTCGAAGATAAGGGTGTTAATTTGCAAATGTTTGATATGAGTGGCAGAATTCTGGGTGAGCAAGTGCTCAAGCCGGGAAGAACTGTTCTTGATGCACCTAAAGGCAATAACATCATAATGTTTGTTCTAACAGACCAAAAAGGAAATCGCCTGACAAAAAGACTAGCTTTTAGTAACTAAGATCCAATAACTAAGACCCAAGACCCAAGACCAAAGACCGAAATCAGACCGAAGACTGAAGAATAAAGTATCTTAATTCTTAACTTCAGTCTTCAGTCTTAAAACTTAAGTCTAATTTAAGTCTAATTTAAGTCTTTGGTCTTAGGTCTTAGGTCTTAAAGAGTTAAAGAGTTAAAGATTCTTTATCTCCCCAATCAAACTCTGAATCGAATCTTTCGCATTCCCAAACAGCATCCTCGTCTTATCATTATAGAACAAGAAGTTCTCAATAGCTGCATAGCCTTTTCCCATTCCTCTTTTCATGACAATAATGTTCTTGGCTTCCCAGGCTTTGATGACAGGCATGCCATAAATTGGTGATCCGGGATCGTCTTCTGCTGCTGGGTTAACAACATCGTTGGCTCCTATTACAACCACTACATCAGTGTTTGGTAATTCGGGATTAATTTCATCACTTTCAATGAGCTTCTCGTAAGGCACATCAGCTTCTGCTAACAATACATTCATGTGTCCGGGCATTCTTCCCGCAACCGGATGGATGGCATATTTTACAATCACTCCTTTTTCTTCGAGGAGCTTCTCCATCTCGTGACATATATGCTGAGCCTGAGCTACAGCCAAACCGTATCCTGGTACAATCACTACTCTTTGAGAGTAACTCAATAAAACTGCTGCATCTGTTAGTGTGACTTCTTTGATAGCTCCGGCTTCTTTGTCTGCTGATTGTCCGCCGCCTCCAAAGGCCCCGATTATTACATTCAGTAATGATCGGTTCATCGCCTTACACATGAGAATAGTTAAAATGGTACCGGCTGATCCTACAAGAATACCTCCGGTGAGCATAACCTGATTGTCGTACAGAAAGCCTCCCATTGCTGCTGCAACTCCGGTAAAAGAGTTAAGCAGTGAGATAACAACCGGCATGTCTGCACCACCAATTGGCATTACAAAGAAAATACCATAGAGTAACGACAGGCTTAAGAGGATGTATGCCAGTGGCATGAGATCTGCTGAGCTGTCTGGATTTAAGGTCATGATATAAATGATAAATCCAAAAATCCCGACAAGGAAGGCCATGTTGATATACCGGATAAAGGATGCACGGATATCGCCAATCCTTCCATCCAGTTTGCCAAAGGCAATCATACTGCCTGCAAATGAGACACTTCCGATTACTAATCCGAGCAGAATGGCAATAGTATGACCGTTCATCATTCCGTGTTCGGCAATGAGCTCGTGACTGATATGCGGGAATTCCATCAGTGAGATTAATGCTGCTGCTGCTCCACCCATTCCGTTGAATAATGAAACGAGTTGTGGCATGGCAGTCATCTTGACTTTCACGGCAATTAACCAGCCGATGATTGTTCCAAGAGCAATTGCCGATAGTATCCAAACGATATTTCCGATGGGTTCGCCATCAACTTTATGAAAGAGGATGGTTGTGACAATTGCCATGGCCATTCCGATTGCAGCCAGTGTATTTCCACGACGTGCTTTCTCAGGATGACTCAGCATTTTCAATCCGAAAATAAACAAGACCGAAGCGATCAGGTAACTGATCTCAAGTATAGATATTTCTGTTATTATGCTCATAATTCTATTTTTTCTTCTTAAACATGTCCAACATCCTGTCTGTAACAACAAACCCACCAACAACATTCAAAGTTCCGAGCACAACGGCAAGAAAACCAAGAATCATAGCTGTAGTGGTTTCTGCATGTCCCATTACAATTATAGCTCCAATAATCACTACTCCATGAATGGCATTGGCGCCCGACATCAGGGGAGTGTGCAGCATTGCCGGAACATTGGATATCACTTCTATACCCAGAAATATGGATAGGGCAATTATGAAAATAGCCTCTTTGTGTAACAATATAAATTCAAGTATACTTTCCATGGCTCTTTAGTTTTGATTCATGTTTTGGTTCATGTTTTGTTTAACACGCTCATTGTATAAATTTCCCTCGTGAGTGATGCAGGTGCCATGAACAATATCATCTTCAAAGTTCAGGTTCAGATTTCCTTCATCATCAATTATTAAC
>JAGLDP010000090.1 GCA_023145515.1 Bacteroidales bacterium | reverse complement strand
TAAGAAATTCAATACATTTTTGCCAAACATCCGACTCGAATCAACCGGGATGGTAGAGGGATAGGCTGACTGGCCAACTATGGTAATGCCATATTTCTCAATGGCCTTTTCGTCTTCAGTAAGCTCACAATTTCCACCAGTAGAGGCGGCCAGATCAATAATTACTGATCCTGGCTTCATCTGCTTAACAGTATCTTCAAACACTAACACAGGGGCTTTGCGTCCCGGAATCTGTGCAGTTGAAATGATAACATCCGATTTGATAGCATGCTCTTGCACAATTGCTTGCTGCTTCTTTTTGTACTCTTCAGTTTGCTCAACCGCGTATCCCCCAGCAGAGGCTTCATCTTTGGCACCTTCAACTTCAACAAATTTAGCGCCCAGACTTTCAACTTCTTCTTTAACAGCCGAACGTACATCAAATACTTCAACTCTTGCACCTAATCTCTTAGCTGTAGCAACAGCTTGTAGTCCGGCAACACCAGCACCAAGAATCAATACTTTTGCTGGCGGAATTGTACCAGCTGCAGTCATGAACATCGGAAAGAAGGTTGGCAAATGCATGGCGGCATCCAAAACAGCCCGATAACCTGCTGAAGTGGCTTGTGATGACAATATATCCATCGCCTGCGCTCTTGATGTTCTGGGAATGCTATCTAAGCTAAAGCTTGTTAGCTTTTTATCCAGTAAAGATTGAACCAATGTCTTTTCACCTAATGGATTTAATACGCTAATCAGTATCTGGTTTTCTGATAAAGAATTGAGATCAGAATCTGAAGGCGAACTGATTTGTATTGCAACATTAGCTTTTTCGAATATTTCCTCGCGAGAGGAGATACTTGCGCCAACAGCAACATATTGCTCATCTGTAGCAAAAGAGGAGTTTCCTGCTCCAGTTTCAATCACGACATCAACCTTTTTCTTGATTAATGATGTAACAGCCTCCGGCATAAGGGAAACTCGGTTTTCGCCCGGCTTTTCTTTTAGTATTCCAATTATCATTGTTAGGTTTAATTTGATCGTATTACAACAAAGGTGCAAACTTGTTTAAATTTTTTAAATATTTATCTAACTTTGACGCCGAATTAGCATAATAGCATAAAATGATTCAAGCAGAAATATCTACAAATTTGTACATCATCTCCAGAATGTATAGTATGATAATGCTTTTGGGGTAGGATGAAACCTTCCCCGTCGAAAAAAAATCCGTGATTCCGTGATTCTGTGACTCAGTTACTCAGTTAAACCTTTTTCCAAATGTCAATTGTTTTAAAAATTGGAGGTTCAAATCTCCGTGATGCCGATAGTTTGCGGCAAATATTCAAGCTTATTAAGAGCTATAATCAGCCGGTTGTTTTGGTTGTTTCAGCTTTTAATGGTCTTACCGACAAATTATTTGAGTTTGTTAAGCAGTCAGGTAATAATGCTGATTCAATAAATGATTTCCTTGTTGAATTGCAATCAAGATATGATCCTATTATGTTGGATGAAGTGCTTGATGTTTTTCAATCACGACTATCAAGGCTTGAGAATCTTTTATTGGGATCTTCCCTGATCGGTGGGGTGCCTGATTTTATTGAGGATGAGATCGTAAGTTTTGGTGAGCGCTTCAGTTCACTGTTTATCTCTGCTTATCTGCGACAACAAGGTATTGATATAAAAGAATTGTTACCCGAGGATATCGGATTTGAGACTAATGGGTCTTATCATAATGCTAGTGTTAATTTTGAGAAATCTGCTCCCAGACTTCAAGAACTCGACATGTCAGTAAGCTATGTTATTCCAGGATTTTATGGGATGAGTCCTGATAATAAAATCACAGTTTTTGGTCGCGGCGGAAGTGATTATTCAGCAGCAGCAATTGCGGCTTGTATTAATGCGAGTTCTCTTGATGTTTGGAAGGATGTGGATGGATACCTTAGTGGTGATCCTGTGAGGGTTAATAATCCTAAGAAAATAAAAAATCTAAGCTACACCGAGGCTGCTGAATTATCATATTTTGGTGCAAAAATTCTTCATCCCAGAACCGTTGAGCCTTTGAAATCATTGGAGATACCTATTAGAATCTTCAATTTTAAACAGTCAGGTTCAGATCCAATACCGTATACTATAATTGGTCCGTCTGCCAAAGCAGATACCTTCAGTATGAAGTCTGTTACATATACTGAAGATATTAGAACCCTCACGCTGAGGGGTGCTGGCGTTGGAATTACACCGGGAATACTATCTAAAGTAACGAATACTCTGGAAAAGGGAAGGGTTAATATAAAATCGGTGATTACAACTCAGGTTGCTATTAGTCTGTTACTCAGTAGTTCTGATCTTGATGCTTCTCACAGAATGATTGAAGAGATGAATATTCCTGGCATCGACCTGATTGATGAATCTGAAGAGTTGTGCCTTCTTGCCGCTGTTGGCGAGGGAATCCTTGATCAGCCTGGTGTTGCAGCAAGCATCTTTACAGCAGTCGCCAGAGAGAATATTAATATTAAATTTATCAGTTTTGGAGCTTCAAGAGTTGCAATATATTTTCTGGTCGGGATAAAAGATCGGGATACTGCTTTGAATGCGATCCATAATGAATTATTTTGCAAAGAATAGAGACCATGAAACATCATTTTGATACTTTACAAATACATGCTGGATACACACCAGACTCAGATACACTGAGTGCTGCAATTCCTCTTCACCAAACTGCTGCGTATGTTTTTAAGGATACTCAGCATGCTGCTGATTTATTCGAGTTGAATGCAGAAGGGCATATCTACTCACGGATTTCAAATCCAACAGTGGGTATTCTGGAGCAAAGAATTGCTGCACTGGAAGGTGGAATTGGTGCATTGGCAGTTTCTTCAGGACATGCAGCTCAGTTTTTGGCTATAAATAATCTTATTCAGCCAGGAAAGAATATGGTTTCTTCTCCTTACTTGTATGGGGGCACTATTTCTCAGTTTAAGCATACATTCAAAAAGCTTGGTATCGAAGTTAGAATTGCTGAATCCTCTGATCCAGAGGGTTTTGAAGCATTGATTGATGAGAATACCCGTGGGTTATATATGGAGACTATCGGAAACCCCGGCTTTGCTATTCCTGATTTTGATGGCTTTAAGCTGCTTTCTGAAAAGTATGAGATTCCGATTGTGGTAGATAACACTTTTGCTGCAGGTGGATACTTATGCCAACCATTGCTAAAAGGAGCCCATATTATTGTTGAATCTGCAACCAAATGGATTTCAGGAAATGGCACTTCGATTGCAGGAGTAATAATTGATGGAGGAAACTTTAATTGGGCCAACGGTAAATTTCCACAGTTCACTGAACCGGCACCTGAATATCATGGAATAAATTTTCATGATGCATTCAAAGAAGCTGCATTTATTACCAGAGCCAGAGTAATAGGATTAAGAGATTTTGGCCCTTCCTTGAGTCCGTTTAATGCATTTATGGTGCTGCACGGAATGGAAACACTCTCTTTGCGAATGGATCGGCACTGTTCTAATGCTCAGGCTCTTGCTGAGTTCTTGCTGCAACATCCTCAGGTAGAACAGGTTTCGTATCCCGGACTGCCATCAGATTCAAATCATGAAAATGCAAAGAGGTATCTTCGAAATGGTTTTGGTGGTGTTTTAAGCTTCTCTGTTAAAGGAGGAAAAGAGAAGGGATTAAAAGTAGTGGATAATCTGAAGCTTGTAAGTCATCTGGCAAATGTTGGAGACGCAAAGACTCTGATTATCCAGCCTGCTGCAACTACTCATCAACAATTAACTGCTGAGGAGCAGCTTGCTGCCGGAGTATTACCAGGATTGTTACGAGTGTCAGTAGGTTTAGAACATATTGAGGATATTATTGGAGATTTTTCTCAGGCATTAGCATCAATATAGGTGCATAAAAGAGATTCTATGAAAGTTCAGAAAGTAAAATTTAATGAGCTTCTCCCTCTTGAGGATGGAAGTAGCTTACCCGAGGTAACAATTGCATTTCATACCTATGGAACCTTGAATGAAAATGGGGATAATGTGATATGGGTCTGTCATGCGCTAACTGCTAACTCTGATGTGGCTGAATGGTGGCCCGGAATGCTTGGAAAAGGCTTGCTATTTGATCCTGATACTCACTTTATTGTGTGTGCTAACATTCTAGGCTCATGCTACGGTAGTACCGGTCCGGCTAGCATAAATCCTGAAACAGAAGAGCGATATGGAAGGGATTTTCCTCTGGTAACAGTGAGGGATATTGTAAAGGGACATCAATTGCTGCGAAATCATTTGGGAATTACAAAAATACAGCTTATTACCGGAGGATCTCTTGGAGGACAACAAGCTCTTGAATGGGCGTATAGTGAACCTGAATTATTTGAATTTCTGGTGCCAATTGCTACTAATGCCATTTCTTCTCCATGGGGAATAGCATTTAATGAGTCGCAAAGAATGGCCCTGGAGAGTGATCCTGATTTTATTGCTGGAAGATTTACTGAGAAGTCGGCCGGACTAAGGGCAGCAAGAAGTATTGCACTGATATCATATCGTAATGCTCATACTTACAATAAAACTCAGGAAGACCCGGATGCTGAAAAGCTTGAAAACTTTAAGGTGAGTTCGTACCAACAGTATCAGGGACTGAAATTAGAAAAGCGATTTGATCCATTTTCATATTATGCAATGTCTAAAGCTCTCGATTCGCAGAATGTGGGTCGTGCCAGAGGAGGAGTTGAGGCTGCCTTGAAACGTATCACAACAAAAACACATGCAATAGGGATTAGAACCGATCTGCTTTTTCCTGTTGAGGAACAAAAACGAATTGCAAAGGGGATTCCCGGAGCCAAGTTTACAGAGATAGATTCATTTTACGGACATGATGGTTTTCTGCTTGAATATGATGCCATTAGTGCTGTAATAAAAGACTTTATAAAGAGCTAGTTATGTCAATAAATAAAAACGAAAAAATTACAATTGGATTATTTGGTTTTGGCGTTGTGGGTCAGGGACTCTTTGATGTTTTACATGATGTTCAGACAGCAGACGCATGCATAAAAACCATTTGTATTAAAGATGAGAGTAAGAAGCGTACTGTTCAAGATAAGATCTTTACAACAGATGCTGATCTTGTTCTTAATGATCCGGAAATAAACCTTGTAGTGGAATTGATTGATGATGCTGATGCTGCTTATGGTATTGTTAAGCAATCATTACTAAAAGGCAAAAGCGTGGTTTCTGGTAATAAAAAAATGCTGGCATATCATCTTGAGGAATTGATTCAACTCCAGAAGAAAACCGGAGCTGCATTGTTATATGAAGCTTCAGCATGCGGAAGCATCCCGGTTATCCGGAGTCTGGAGGAGTATTACGACAATGACTTATTGCAATCAATAACCGGAATACTTAATGGTTCTTCAAACTATATTCTGTCAAAAGTATTTAGTGATAATAAAGATTATAATGAGGCCTTACTAGAGGCTCAGGAGCTTGGTTTTGCCGAGTCTGACCCGGTTTTTGATGTTGAGGGCTATGACTCTCTATACAAATCGGTGATTCTTGCTTTGCATGGCCTGGGTACTTATGTTCATCCTGATGAAATTGTCAATATTGGTATCAGTAATCTTTCATCTTTTGATGTGCGTTTTGCTAAGGAGAAAGGAGGTAAGATCAAGCTGGTTGCTGAAATCAGAAAACTGCCTGGCGATAAGTTTAGTATCTTCGTTCTGCCACGATTGGTGAAAGCTGATGAGTATATCTATAGTGTTGAAGATGAGTATAATGGGGTGGTAGTTCAAGGGCAGTTTTATGATAAGCAGTTTATGTTCGGAAAAGGTGCTGGCGGACACCCAACAGGGTCGGCTGTGTTGTCAGATATTACTGCAAGGAAACACAATTATCGTTACGAATATAAAAAGCGAAATTATCATAACCTGCCTGAGTACACAAGAGATTTTGATGTTGAGGTTTACCTGAGATACCATGATGCTGCAGAATTGGCTCATTTTGAATTTGAATCTATATCAGAGAAATATACCGGTCCGGAATTTAACTTCGTTGTTGGTAAAATCACTATTAATAATCTGCATCGTATAAAGAACCTTTTGCCCAGCATGAATGTATTTCTAGCTGTTACCGGATCATTATTGAGAACAAGTTAAATGCTAAAATCGCCCTCATATACTCGCCTGAAAAAAGCACTAACAGAACGAATATTGATTCTGGATGGTGCTATGGGTACACAGATTCAAGCCGCTCAACTAATAGAGGCCGATTATCAATCTGGTCAGTTTTCTCAATGGCATATACCATTAAAAGGAAATCACGAGGTTCTTAATCTTACCAAAGCAGATCTGATAAAGCGTATTTATCAGACTTACCTCGATGCAGGAGCAGATGTTATTACCACCAATACATTCAATGCTAATGCTATAAGTCAGGCTGACTATGGAACTGAGGATTATGTTTATGAGATGAACCTATCGGCGGCGCAATTGGCAAGAGAGGTCGCTGGCGATGAGTTTTTTGTAGCAGGATCATTAGGACCAACAAATAGAACCGCCTCACTTTCTCCGGATGTTGAAAACCCTGGATACAGGAATATTAGTTTTGATACCCTTGCAGCAGCTTATAAAAATCAGGCGAGAGCCCTAATTGAGGGTGGGGTGGATATGCTGATGCTGGAAACGGTTTTTGATACTCTTAATGGCAAAGCAGCAATTTTTGGAATAAATGAATTGTTTGAAGAGCTTGGAACACGTTGGCCCCTGATGATTAGCGGAACTATAACTGATGCGAGCGGTAGAACGCTATCAGGACAAACTCTGGAAGCGTTTTTGATATCTGTTAAACATGCTGATCCTCTTGTTATTGGCCTTAATTGTTCATTGGGCGCTGAGCAACTGGCACCTTATGTTCAGGAACTATCCAAACTCGCATCTACTTTTGTTAGTGTGCATCCGAATGCTGGCCTGCCCAATGAATTTGGTAACTATGACCAGACAGCCAGCACAATGGCGAATTTTGTCAGACCATTTTTAGAAGATCGACAGATTAATCTAATAGGAGCATGCTGTGGTTCTACTCCCAGACATATTGAGTCAATAGCAAAACTTGCAAGGTTGTTTGAACCGCGACCGATACCTGAGTCCCGAAAACTGACTTCATATTCAGGATTGGAACCACTCATATTAAGATCAGATGCAAATTTCATGAATATCGGGGAACGCACTAATGTTGCCGGATCACGGAAGTTTGCTCGTTTGATCAGAGAAGAAAAATATGAGGAGGCAGTTAGTGTAGCTCGTAATCAGGTTGAAGGTGGAGCCCAAATGATAGATGTTTGCATGGATGATGCCATGTTGGATGCAGAATCTGCTATGGTGAAGTTCCTTAATATGTTAACAGCTGAACCGGATATTGCCAGAATCCCGGTGATGGTAGATTCATCTAAATGGAGCGTTATTCGGGCAGGATTAAAATGCCTGCAAGGGAAGTCTGTTGTCAATTCTATCAGTTTGAAAGAAGGAGATGAGGTTTTCCTGAATATGGCAAGAGAGGCTAAGTCATTTGGTGCTGCAGTGGTGCTTATGTTATTTGATGAGAAAGGACAGGCTGATACTTATGAGCGCAAAATAGAAATTGCTCGCAGATCTTATGATCTGCTGGTTAAAGAACTGGAATTCCCGCCAGAAGATATTATCATTGATCCCAATATCCTGGCTGTCGGAACAGGAATAGAAGAGCATAATGCCTATGCGCTAAATTATATTCATGCAGTATCCTGGATTAAGGAAAATCTTCCACACGTTAGGGTTTCAGGGGGCGTTTCAAATCTGTCTTTTTCGTTCAGAGGAAACAATACTGTGCGTGAAGCTATTCATGCAGTCTTTCTATATCACGCAATTAAGGCCGGAATGGATATGGGTATAGTTAATCCTGCTCTTCTGGAGGTATATGACGAGATAGATTCCGTGTTGCTGCAATTGGCTGAGGACCTGGTGCTTAATAGGCGAAGAGATGCTACGGAAAGACTATTGGTTTATGCCGATCAGGTGAAAGAGAGGAAATCCGGACCAATAGATGAGGCTGCGTGGCGAAAATTATCTGTAAAGGAACGATTGAGCCATGCTCTGGTTAAAGGAATAAGCGATTTTATTGAATCTGATACCGAAGAGGCAAGACAAGAGATGCCAATGGCCCTTGATGTTATTGAAGGACCTTTGATGGACGGAATGAATATCGTTGGTAATTTGTTTGGGGTCGGAAAAATGTTTTTACCCCAGGTAGTTAAATCTGCCCGGGTTATGAAAAAGGCTGTTGCGTATCTTAATCCTTTTATTGAGGAAGAAAAGAAAGCCAATAATCAGTCTTCTTCAGCCGGAAAAATATTAATGGCTACGGTTAAGGGAGATGTACATGATATAGGAAAAAATATTGTTGGGGTAATTCTTGCATGTAATAACTACGAGATTAAGGATATGGGTGTGATGGTTTCAACTGCCAAAATTATTGAGGAGGCCAAAAACTGGGGTGCTGACATCATTGGACTGAGTGGACTAATAACTCCTTCGCTTGAAGAGATGGCTCATGTGGTTTCTGAAATGGAAAAATCAGACATGCATATTCCTGTATTGATTGGTGGGGCTACCAGCTCAAAGCAACATACAGCTATCAAGATTGCTCCTGCTTATTCGGGAACTGTTGTGCATGTAAAAGATGCTTCTAAATCTACTGCTGTTGTCAGAGCTTTGCTTTCTGCCAAAAATGCTGAAGCCTATGGTGTGCAAATAAAGAGTGAATATGACATTCTCAGAGAGAAGTACGCAAATCAAAAAGCTGTACAAAGGATTATCCCTATAGAAACGGCACGGAAAAATATGCTTTCTCTAACTTGGGATAGTTATGATATTCATGTGCCAGCAAAACCTGGTATTCATGTTATCAATGAGCAAAGTCTGAAAGAACTGATCTCATATATCGATTGGACATTCTATCTTTTCTCTTGGGATATAAAGGGACGATATCCGGCGGTTTTGAAAGATCCGATCAAAGGAGCAGAGGCCCGTAAATTAATTGATGAAGCTTTACTTATGCTGGATTGGCTGGTGAAAGATGGTCGACTAAAAGCCAGAGGAGTGTTTGGACTATTACCTGCATATTCTGAAGGGGATGATATTGTTGTTTTGGATGAGATGTCAAAAAAGGAAATATCTCGCTTTTACCATTTGCGTAATCAGGAAGAAAAAACGGAGGGAGTTCCTAATCTATGCCTATCTGATTTTATTCACCCTGCACACCGAAATAAGACAGATTATATTGGGGCTTTTGCATTAACTGCCGGACTAGGACTTGAGGAAATTGTTGCTGAATTTGAGCAAAGACATGATGATTACAAAGCTATTCAGGTGAAAATCCTGGCAGATCGACTTGCAGAAGCTTTTGCAGAAATGATTCATTTTAAGGTCAGAACAGATTATTGGGGATATGTATCTGATGGAAACCATGGTATTCGTCCGGCTTCCGGATATCCCGCTTGTCCTGATCATCAAGAAAAAGAAAACATTTTTAATCTATTGGATGCTAAAGAGCTCGGTATGGATCTTACTGAGAATATGGCCATGACGCCAGGAGCTACAGTAGCTGGTTTATATTTTAGTCATCCAGATAGTAAATACTTCAATGTTGGCAAAATCTCTGAAGATCAGTTCAATGATTATTGTAAGCGTCGTTCTTGTTCACCACAGAGTGCCGCAAAGTTTCTTACTAATAATTTAGGCTTCAATTTATGAAAGTAGCTGATCACATAGCAGCATCAAACTCCACTTTTGTGTCGTTTGAAATCCTGCCTCCAACAAAGGGCTCTAGTATTCAAACTATTTTTGAAGCTTTAGATCCGTTAATGGAGTTTAATCCTCCATATATCAATATAACCTATCATCAGCCTGAAGTTGTTTTAAAACAAAGAACAGATGGATTACTTGAGCCTCGCGTAGTACGAAAACGGCCGGGTACTGTTGCTATTTCGGCAGCATTGCAGAACAGATATAAGATTGATGTTGTGCCTCACCTGATTTGTGGGGGATTCTCAAGAGAAGAGACAGAGGATGCTCTGATTGATTTGAATTATCTTGGGATACATAACTTGCTTATTGTTAGAGGAGATGCTGATTCTTTGACGGGTAGGTTTTCAACTACAAAGGATGGATACCAATATGCTGTAGATTTATTAAAGCAGGTGATATCAATGAACCATGGGAAGTACCTGGATGAGGATATTCAAAGACCAGAACCCACCTCTTTTTCTCCCGGAGTAGCCGGATACCCTGAAAAGCATGCAGAGTCGCCAAATATGGAGTCAGACCTCAGGCATCTGAAAGAAAAAGTAGATGCCGGTGCTGAGTATATTGTAACCCAGATGTTCTTCGATAATCAGAAGTTTTTCGATTTTGAGAAGGCATGTAGAAATATTGGTATCATGGTTCCCATTATTCCGGGTATAAAACCTCTGTCAATAAAAAAACACCTCAACCTTCTTCCTCAGTCCTTTAAGGTTGATATTCCTGTTGAACTAGACCGCGAAGTAGAGGCATGCACCGATAATTTGCAGGTGCGGGAACTGGGTATTCAATGGGCTATTCAACAATCTAAAGAGTTAATAGCTGCAGGTGTGCCGGGGATACATTATTTCACTATGGGACGGTCTGATAATATTCGCAAAATAGTAGAGTCTGTTTTTTGATCTTTCTTCTCGAATAGAGTACCTTTAGGCCACTTATGACACCTAAGGAAGTTGATCTGTTTATACCTTGCTTTATTGATCAGTTGTATCCGGAAACCGGAGAGAATGTTGTACGCATTCTGGAGAAACTGGGAATCAAAGTATTCTACAATCCTGAACAAACTTGTTGTGGTCAGCCTGCTTTTAATGCTGGCCATTGGGAGCCTGCCCGTAAATTGGCAATTAAATTTTTAAATGATTTCAATGGTAATCGCCCTGTGGTTAGTCCTTCTGGTTCGTGTACCGGATTTGCCCGGAATTATTATCCTGAACTACTGAAGGATACCATCTATATGAATAATTTCAGTAAGCTGAAACCTCAGCTTTTTGAACTTACTGATTTTCTTGTGAATCAGCTGGGTGTTAAAGACCTGGGAGCCAAATTTGAGGCTAAGGTTACTTATCATGATTCCTGTGCTGCACTGCGTGAATATGGAATAAGGTATGAACCCCGCGAATTGCTGAAGAATGTCAAAGGACTCGAACTTATTGAAATGGTTGATAGCGATGTTTGTTGTGGATTTGGCGGCACATTTGCAGTTAAACATGAACCCATTTCTACCGCTATGGCAGAGCAGAAAGTTAAGCATGCGATGGAAACAGGTGCCGAGTATATTCTGAGTACTGAAGCATCATGCCTGATGCATCTCGATAGTTATATTAAGCAGCAAAAGCTGCCGATTAAATGTCTGCATATTGCAGATGTATTAGTGAATTTTGATCAGGGACGACTAATATTTTAAGTAATGAAAAGAAAAGGTTTAATTATTCCATTGGCAATAATCGTTGTATTAATTGCTGCCTATATGATGGGCCCAACAATGCCCAAGCCCGAGATGAGTACAGATCTGCCTGCCCAGCCTGCTAATGTTGCACTGGCAGAAGAATTGGTCTTAGCTGGTGAAGCCGGAGTTCCAAATATTCGTCCTGGTAACCAATCATTACTTGTCTGGTTTGATGATAGTTTGAAAACAAAAACAGAGTATTGCCTATTGTATTTACATGGCTTTTCAGCTTCTCCTTTTGAAGGGAATCCGGTGCATGTTAACTTTGGTAAAGCACTGGGAATGAATGTTTATGTGCCGAGATTAGCCGGACACGGACTTATAACTGATGATGCATTGTTGGATATGACGCCTGATAATCTTTGGGAGTCGGCGAAAGAAGCTCTGGTTATTGCAAGGGCTCTTGGTGATAAGGTTATCATCATGGGAACATCTACAGGAGGTACACTGGCTCTGGCTTTAGATGCACAGTTTCCGGATATGGTGGAGGCTCTAATTATGTTTTCTCCAAATGTTAAGATATATGATAAAACCGCAAGTCTCCTCGGAAAACCATGGGGATTACAGATTGCACGGACAGTAATGGGAGGAGATCACAGAGTATTGGAGCCTGATGAGGAAACAGATGATTATTGGTATAATAAATATAGAGTTGAAGCATTGGTTTATCTCCAGCAGCTAATTGATGTAACTATGACATCAAAGGAATTTGCAAAGGTTACAGATCCGGTTTTTGTTGGATATTATTACAAGGATGAAGATAATCAAGATAATACCGTATCCGTACCAGCAATCCAGTGGATGTATGATAACCTGAGCACGCCTGAAGAATTCAAACAAATTTTCTCTTTTCCTGAGGCAGGAGCTCATGTAATTTGCAATAATCTTACTTCAGACAGTTGGATGGAAGTGCAAAATGCTGCTGTAGCATTCGCCAGAGATATACTGGATATTAACTAACTTAAGACTAAACTCTTATACCATGAATATTCCCAAACTACTCTTGTTTGTGCCTCTCGCTTTATTATTATTCTCTTGCGAACAGAAATTGAGCAAATATGAGGATGTCCCTTTTGCTGAGCAGGTGCCACGAGATTGGGAAGATCCGTCGATTTTCAATATCAATAGGGAGGCACCGCGCGCAAGCTTCTTTTCCTATGCTTCTAAAAAGTCTGCTCTGGCTGATAATCATGAGGGATCTGAGTTTTTCCATTCACTAAATGGCAGATGGTTATTTAACTGGGTGCCTGTTCCTGATGAGCGTCCTTTTTATTTCTTCAAAGACGATTACGATACCCGGGATTGGGATCATATTGAGGTGCCTTCTAACTGGGAGACTCTGGGTTATGGCGTTCCGATTTATGTGAATGTAAAATATCCTCATGAAAATAATCCCCCCTTTATTGCGCATGACAATAACCCTGTTGGTTCATACAAAAGAGAATTTAGAATTCCTGTGCTTTGGAATGATAGGGAGATATTTATTCACTTAGGTGCTGTGAGCTCAGCTTTTTATCTCTGGATAAACGAGGAGAAGGTTGGCTATTCACAAGGAGGTAAAACTCCGGCAGAGTTTAATATTACTTCGTATTTGAAGTCAGGTAAAAATACTGTTTCTATTGAAGTATATCGCTGGTGTGATGGCAGTTATCTTGAAGATCAGGATTTCTGGAGATTGAGTGGAATTACTCGTGATATCTTTCTTTTTGCTACTGGTAAAGTGCAAATTCGTGATGTTTTTCTGAAATCTGACCTGACTGATGATTACCAGGATGGAATTTTTGCTGCCAACATAGAACTTCGGAATTTCGATACTCCGGATTCCAGCTATCAGATGAAAGTAACTCTGCTTGATAATCAGGAGACTCTGTTCTCTGATGAGAAAAGAGTTATGGTTGTTGAAAACCATCACCTGATCCATTTTCAAGATACTATTACAGGAGTTAGAGCATGGTCGGCAGAACATCCAAACCTGTACACAGTTTTGATTTCTTTGAAAAATGACAAAGGAAGAATTATTGAAGCAATCAGTCAAAAAATAGGATTCAGAAAGATTGAAATTGAGAATAAGCAATTGCTTGTTAATGGTGCAGCAGTTTACCTTAAAGGGGTTAATCTTCATGAACACCATGATGTAACTGGTCATGTTGTCAATGAGGAAACTATGCGCCTGGATATTCTTACTATGAAGTCGAATAACATTAATGCTGTGCGAACTTCACACTACCCGCAACCCGAGAGATGGTATGAGTTGTGCGATATATTTGGCCTGTATCTTATAGATGAATCTAATATCGAGTCGCACGGAATAGGATATAATAAAGATGTAACTCTTGCTGATCAGCCAGAATGGGCTGCTGCTCATCTTGATCGTGCAATGAGAGCTGTTGAAAGAGATAAGAATCATCCTTCTGTAATTATTTGGTCTCTGGGTAATGAGGCCGGTGATGGGCATAATATGCTGGCAAATTACAACTGGATAAAAAAACGTGATCCAAGTCGACCAGTGCAATATGAAAGGGCTGAGAGTTTAACCAATGCTCCTCAAAGACATACTGATATCTGGTGCCCGATGTATGCATCTACGCAGTATATGGAAAGGTATGCCAAGAATCCCGATAATGACCGACCTTTGATTCAGTGCGAATATGCTCATGCAATGGGTAACTCAGTTGGTAATCTGCAGGATTACTGGGATGTAATTGAGAAATATCCAATACTACAGGGAGCCTTTATCTGGGATTGGGTTGATCAAG
>JAGLDP010000009.1 GCA_023145515.1 Bacteroidales bacterium | reverse complement strand
GAGATAAAATGCACTCCTACACTTGTGGCCGGAGCAGATCCCCCAGAAATATAATGTATTTGACCGTCGAGATCCAGAGGCATCCAGCTACAGGCTGATGATTCAAGACAACCACCAATGGCCCAGGCTCTGGCTTCTTCTAGCTGCATGCCTTCTTCGGCAAAATTATTCAGAAGAAAATCCATGCCAACCTGATTGTTAACCCAAGCGGGGTAGCCAGATCCTGTTTTGGTGCATTCAACGCCTTTCATCAGAAATTCTTCAGGCAGCTTCTCATCGTATAATAAAGTGAGGGTAGGTTGAGGAGTATCACAACGAATACCTGCTTCAAGAATCAGCATTTCCAATTCATTAGTTGCGCTCATCCCATCCTTATCCAATCCTCCTATTGTAAGATTGTTAAAAGTATTTCCTGATAATACCCCGCCAACAACACCCATTGATGCAAAGCAATCGATCTGGGTGTATTTCATCCGCATATCCTCAAGCCATTCAAGACTTTCTTCATTGGTGATTTTTCCACTATCCATATCCCGTTTCCAATAGGGATATAATACCTGTCCTAGTCGGCCCGGAGAGAGTCCTGAAATAGCATCTTCATTTAATACAGCAATATGAAAAATCCAGGTCATCTGCAGGGCATCTTTAAAATCTCTGGGAGGCTTGGATGCCAGCCAATCAAGGCGTTCAGCAAGATCAAGAAACTCATTTAGTTGCTTTTCATCGTCTTCATATCCAGCCATTTCGCGGGTTTCATTGGCATAATTACTTATCCAGACCTGGATGCCTTCAAGCATTATTTGAACCGATTTGTAGAAATACAGACGATCCATTTCCGGATATCCGGCTGATTCTGCAACTCCTTCTTCACACCATTTTATCAAGCCACCGATACCATACTGCAGAGGATAATAATAGTTCATAACCTCGCGACCCTGGGGCAGAGTATAGCCTGAATCAAACATACAGATAACTGCACGCATAATGGCTTCCTTAACGTCATATCCGGGAACCATTTGCTCATACTTGTGCCCAACATCATCAACAGATTTGTTATGCCACTTTTTGGCAATCTGAATCAGCATGGGCATCTCTTCCTTGCGCAGGCCAAACTTGCCGGCAACAGAAAGCACATTACCCACACTTTGAGTAACATTACCGCCTCCTTGTCCCATTGTGGTAACAGTGTCGGAACTAACTTTCCCGGCCTCCAGAGCCTCTTTGTACATATCGTCTTCAGCCTCCATAAAATAGGCTTCAGATAACCATGGCATTGGGAAAGATCCGCGCAGGAAATTGGCTTTGCTCATGCCAATCAATTCTCCAGGATACACCACAGGCGTCAGATGAGAGAATGCAGCTTTCAGAGCTTCAGCACGACGGATAATAGGGATTTCGCCTTCCAGTTCCTCCCAGCGCCGGGTGTACCAGTAAGGAAACTCAACGCTCGAGCTTGATTTAGCAGAGAAATACCGTTGTTTGGCTTTATCGGTTCGATTCATTCTCTAAAGTTAGGAAAATCTCAGAAAGGCTTGATCACCCCGCACTTGATCCGGGGGTGAAGTAAACTTTCACAGCCCCACCTTCTCCTTTCTCTACAAAGTGCTCATATCCCAATGAAACTCCTTTATCGATCAGTGGTGCAGGAAGAAATGGAGCTATTATCTCATAGATTTCATCATCCTTAAGTTGTTTCAAATCAGCAATAACCTGATGAACCGGATGTTCACCGGCTTCTAAAGAGGGACCTAAATCAAAAGAATTGACCACTTTAGATTGATCATACCAGTCAGGTGTCTCATATTTCAAATCGTAGTTGTCAGGGTTATGATCCAGAGCTTCTAATTCCTGATCAGTCTCCTTTCGGAGGATGTTAACTAAATCGTTTACTTTCATATTTGCGATGCTTGCGGCTTGCTGAACGGTGGCGATTTTCGCTACAGTTTTACGCAAAACCGGATTTTTCAATTTCTTAAATAATGGCACGATCTCAATTAGTCGAGCCTCCAGTTCGGGGAAATTATCAAAAATTTCCATCAGCCTGGTTTTGGGTGTTATCAGTTTACTCATAAGATAATATTCTTTGTTCTCCTTCAAGAGCTCTGTAGCCAGTTAAATCTTGAGAAACCTCTAGGGTTCCCATATAATCACCATTGTTGTCTTTGAGAGCATAGTAGGCTATATGTATTAATTTCGGACCCATTTGAATCCAGAATGGGGCGTATGTTTCTTTGCCCGACTTAAAGTCTTCAAGGATCTTTTCAACGATGTGAACACTTGATGGGGGATGACAATGTCTTACATCACGATTTATAATGGCACGGCTACGTGTAAAGATCCGGTCAGCACTTTGTGAGAAGTATTTAACCTTGTCGTTTTTATCCACAAATGTTATATCCACAGGCAAGGTATTCAGCACTTTCATCAGCTCATCTGCCTGGAAAGATCCTGTTGGTAGTTGAATGCCTGAGCCAGTTGTTTCTGCATCTATTGTTTCTGTATCAATACCTGTTGGTTTCCATTCTGTCTGTGGATCGTAAATGCAATATCCAATCTCAAGAGTCTGATTGTTAATATGATACCAATCAGTTTCTGAAAGATTATCCATGCTCATCGGAAAGAGAATTTCTTCCTCTTTAATCACCATTTCATCTACTGCAAAGATGGCTGGGGTCATGATCATTTCTGCTGTTGCCAGCAATTCCTCACGACTGATCTCAGGGGTTCGTAATATCTCAATACTTCCTTTGAGCAGTTCCCTGACCTGATCATGCTTGCCCCACATAACCTGAGGCGGACCAGTTATTCCTTGCTGCTCGAGGTACGGAAATACCAGGTATTCTTTACGCTGATAATGCTTGTCAACATCAAGGAGAAGATTAAATTTCTCTAATAACAGAGGAAGATAATTCCCCATGTCAGCATCGGCATTGTCCTCAATGGCTTTTAGCAAATTGCGGACTTGCGCAGTTACCTTTTTCAGCTCCTTGTTTTCCTGAATAAAAATATCCAGTGGGTGTCCTGTTGGAATATCCGCAGCTCCTGATAAATCCACATTGCCATGCATTACGGCAGAATGGATATCGCAAAGCTTTAGTATCTCTTCCTCAGGCAAGCCCTCAGCAATCAGTTCCTGCTCAACTTCCACAACCTCACCATAAGGCACGCCATCAAGTGTGTCCATTAAATCCTGCCTGACTTTCTCAGGGTTCTCTCCATCATGTAGTTTTAAAATCAAGGCTTTAAGCTTCGATTTTCTGTCTTTCGAATTGTCTATTAGTTCGCTCATTTTTTCTATGATTCTGTGATTCGGTGATTCTGTTACTCGTTCACCAACCTTTTTTCTCCTGTTCGTTTTTGTACTTCTGTGATATCTTGTGATACTTCTAATACGCCCATATATTCTTTTTGTTCATTCCTCAGGGCATAGTAGCTTATTTGTATTTTTTTGTCTTTGAAGTTTATCCAAAACTCTTCTACATCTTTCTC
>JAGLDP010000089.1 GCA_023145515.1 Bacteroidales bacterium | reverse complement strand
ATCAAGGAGCTCCTGACTTAACCATTGAGTCTACCGGATTGCTCTCTCCAACCTCAAATCCAAACCACGGACAAGAGTTACTTTTAGAAAGCCTTATTAGTCATTACGCAATGTACCCAATAGTGAAAATTTCTCTTAGTTATAAATTATTTAGCTTCTAATCATCATGAAATCACGACTATACAACTACAAAACAGCCATTATTGCAAGTCTGATATTGCTCATTGGAGTTTCAGGATGTAATTATTTCAGCAACCCTCTGATAGATGAAGAATCTGGAGAATCAGTTAAACTACTGGTGGTTGATTTAAACTTTATTAATACAAAACTGGCTTTGCATTTGCAAGACATAGAAACCAATGAGTCGATACCCAGTGAAGAAATTGAAATCTTCTTTATTGGAGATGATGCTGATGATGTCATTACTTTTGTTGGAACAAAACCAGAGAAATTCACCACCAGCAGTAGTTTTCTGGAAGTAGGAATTGATCCAAATATCACAGTATCTAAAGAAAATCCAATTGAATTAACTGTTGTAGCTGTAGGAGATAATTATATTTCAGCACCAATGGCTCTTTCTTATACCACAGAGGGATCAAAGAATGTGATAATTAAACTCATAAACATCGGAACAAAGTCAGGGTCCACCGGAGCATATAGTGAACCATATGACATTAAATTTGGTGGAGTTTTGGATTCTGATCAATTAGATTTCAAAGGAAGTATTAGCACCACATCTACCGGAACTGCTTATGAATATTTAAACCTTTACCGTACTTTATCAGCCGGAACTCTTATCTGCGAAAATATCTCTGACCCTCAGATCTATGCAGATTTTGGAGCATATTATGTTGGACTGTTATCAGGACAAAGTCTTGTGCCTCCAGCAGTACCAACTAAGGATGCTGCTCTTGGAACGCCTGATATGGTTTACACCTCAGTTCTGAGAACTGGTGTAGAGAAATGTGACGACGGGCTTACAATTAAGATTCTTGAATCTGAAAGTAATGAAGGAAGTGGTTCGTTCAATTACCTGATTACCTATTCAGATGAAACAACAGATGAAGGGATTGTCTCAGGAACCTTTCCAATCGAAGTTTTAATTGACAATATCTATTACCCAACATCAAATCCGGCAGTTTCTGTTGAGGTTTTTGAAGATGCACAATATGATATGTCAGCTCCTGTTTCTTTGACTAGCCCTTGCGGAGCAGAGGCCAATTTCACTGCAACAATAAAAAGCAATCTGAAAACTTACAAATATATTGTCCGCTATACTTGTCCGGATAGCCCAATCGCAATAGCCCTTTCGATTAGAGGAGAATTCAGAAAAACTGACACTACCGGAGACTGGACAGCCTTTGAATTTGTTGAAGGAGTGACAGAACTACAGCTTGAAGCTGATGAAGATTATGATTTTAGAATAAACATCGATGGCGAGTCATACGAATATAGCCTGCCTACAGATCCTGATCAACTTCAACAATTCCTTGATGATAATCAGGATGCAGAGTTTTATACCATTACTTCAATTGATATTACTGAAACAAACACCTTGGTTACTATTGAAGCTGAAGTTCAACTATCAGGAGACATTTGCGATATTTTGTAACAATCCATGCTCAAATGAGAGTTGTAATTTACTGCTTATTTGCTGTTTTTGTTGCCAGCTGTTCCCCTGAGAATAACTTGCAAAAAATCATTACTAAAGCTGTTAATGCTGGTGAAAAAGAGCTTGTTATTCCGGCTGGATCGTATGTAATTAATGAACCCATAGTATTGGATGGAGTAGAGAATCTGCTTATCACACCTGATAGTTCAGGAAGAGTTAGGATCACCTCTGGGATGGAACTGGATCTGGATGACTTTACTTGTCTTGATGAGGAAAAGGGGATTTATGAAATTACATTATCTGAATTGATAAGCGATCGCTGGCCCGATTCTTTCAGAGGATATGCTGGTTGGCCAGAATTGTATATCAATGGAAAACCCCTGCAGATAGCAAGATATCCAAATGATACTTACATACAGGTGGATTCTGTTATTAACCCGGGATCAACACCCAGAACCGGAGACTCAAGCAATATCGGGGCAAGATTTATTAGCAAAGAGCTAGCTTCAATTATTGCTTCGGAGAACATTGTTTCAAATGATGCAAAATCAATGCCCTTATTCCTGGATGGATACTGGAAGTATAAATGGTATGATGAAGTTATTCGTGTTGAATCATTCGATTCTGAATCAGGCGAAATCAAAATGGCTGTCCCGCACAGATATGGAGTGGGACCTCCCTCAGGAGGGTTATTTTACGGAATCAATCGATTAGAGTTTTTGGATAAAGCAGGAGAGTATTATTATAATAGCGATACTGGAAGCTTAAGATTTATAATGCCGAATTACGCAAAAAAACGAACTACTATTACGGTTGGATATCAGGATTTTAACATGTTTGAAATTAAGAACTGTGAAAATATTCGCTTTAGAGACCTTGAGTTCAGAGATCATAATGGATTGTTGTTCAGTATAATAGACTCTGACTCTGTTGTTATCCAAGCATGTAGAATACGAAACATGGCTCAATCAGCTATCAATATTACAGGAGGAAAAGATTGTGGAGTAGTAAATTCACAATTACACTCTATCGGTGGAACAGGAATTAGCCTGAATGGGGGAGATAAGAAGACGCTTACGCCAGCCAGGCATTTCGTAAAAGGATCAACAATTTCAGATTTTTCGCGACATGTAAAAACCTATTCCCCTGCTGTGAAATTAGATGGGGTTGGACATATTGTTCAAAGAAACTCCATGAGTAATGGTCCGCATTGTGCCATACATTTTACCGGAAACGATCATCAGATCGAGAATAATCATATTCGGCATGTCTGCATGAATACCTCTGATGCCGGGGCTATCTATTGTGGTCGTGATTGGACCATGGGTGGAACCGTAATTAAGAATAATTCAATTCAAGATCTCGGCAAGGCCAGCCATCATCACAATTGGGCCATCTATCTTGATGATCTGGCCTCTGGAATTGATGTGATTGATAATTATATCATTGATTGTCCTTCAGGTATTTTAGTAGGTGGAGGTCGATATAACCGGATTATAGGAAATAAAATGACTAACTGTCCGAAAGCTTCCATAATGTATGACGCCAGAGGTCTTAACTGGTACCAACCTTACCTCAATGACCCAAAACACACCCTCTGGATGCTCTGGAATGAGGTTCCTGTTGACCAGGAACCCTGGATTAGCAGATTCCCATGGCTTAAGGAAATCCCAAATGATGACCCGGCCATTCCAAAGCATGTAGAAATTTCTGATAATGAGATATTTCACTCAGCTGTCCCCCAAATCCATGAATCTGTCTATACCTATGGGATTGTTAAATAAACATGTCACAGGTTTATTAATCATTATCTTTGTTAGAGAAAATCAATTGTATATGAAATCAATATTATCATTGCTTATTTTATGTTTAGGTATCAGTGGTTTTGCTCAGCCAGCAATAAAAAAACACACTGTAAGTCATAATCACATTACAATCGTTACAAACCCTGCAAAAGGAGAAAACCCATACCCGGCATGGGGCGTTTTTCCTTCTGAAAAAACACAAGTAAGGAAAATTTTGATGCATCTAACATTGGGAACTCCTGATTCACTATCAACGGCCCATTGGGATTATAAAGATCATATTACGGTAAGAAGAGCTGGAGGAGAAAGAGGTAAGTCCTTAGATCTTGAGATTGGCAGAATGCTAACTCCTTATGGGAGTATTTATTCTACGGGATGGGAATTTAAGTGGACAGTTGACGTGACAGACTTCGCCATGATATTGCGTGACAGCGTTGAGATAGAATATAATCATACAGGTTATGAACCTACGTCTGTAGGCTGGGCTTTGACCATTGATTTTGAATTTACTCTGGGGCCTCCTCATATTCATCCACTAAAGATCAATAATCTGTGGGTGGGTAGTTATAATTATGGCAACCCTGAGAAACCAACCGAGAAAGAGTTGACTCCTATTACTTATACACCTCTCAAAGAAAGTGTTATCAATCGTCTTAGAATTCAGCATACCGGACATGGAATGGATAAACCCAAAGGGTGTTCAGAGTTTTGTAGCAGATGGAGAAGAGTGTTGTTCAATGGAGAGATCGCACAAGACAAGGATTTGTGGAAGAGTTGTGGCGACAATCCCCTTTATCCGCAGGGAGGAACCTGGATTTTTGATAGAGCTTTATGGTGTCCGGGCGATTTGCAAATACCCGATATTATTGATGTTCCTCTTACAAAA
>JAGLDP010000088.1 GCA_023145515.1 Bacteroidales bacterium | reverse complement strand
TTAACTGGCTGAAGCTGGGTTAACTATCAATACCTCAAAATATCATCCAATCCTTGCTTGAGCTCGCCCAACTCATCCGCGGTGATACTCCCTATTTTCTTAATCAGGCGATCTTTTGAAATGGAACGTATATGAAAAATCATAATTTCGGATTGTCGGGATAAACCATTTATTTCAGTTGGTTCCAGAACTATATTCCCTTTGTAATTCTTAACTTTAGTTGTAAGCGGACAAGCAATTACAACTTTTAGGTAGGTGTTGAGCATGTTGCCACTTATGATGACAACCGGACGATAACCTTTCTGTTCGCTCCCTTTCACCGGGTTGAGGTCGGCATACCAAATCTCTTGCTGCAGCATTAATCCAATTGTTTTAAATAATCCTCCATACCCTCTTCTGCCATATCAAGAATATTGGCATCATCAGCTGCCTCTTTGTATGATTTTACGTATTCAGCTCGGTTCAGCTGATCGAGATAAATTTGTAATGCTTTCTCAATGATCTTGTTTTTTGGCATGGCAAGGTTTTTAGCCATTTCGTTTAATCTGACCAAAAGTTCGTCGGGTAGTGAGCTTGTAAAGGTTATCATTATTGGTGATATATATTTATAATATGTAAATATAGGGTAAAAATATGATATTCGTTTGATTTAGTTAATCCACCCCAACCCTCCTTAAGATTAAGGAGGGAGTAAGATACGCCCCTTGAGAAAGATCTCCCCTCCCTAAAATTAGGGAGGGGTCGGGGGTGGGTTAACTAATTGTCCAGGGGTGGGTTAACTAACCACGAAAACACCCTGCAATCCTATCCAAAACCCTCTTCATATCATTCAGCTCCTCATTTCGGAATCTTATCATTCTGAATCCTGTATGGACTAGTATTTCCTGACGATTAAGATCCCGATCAACCTGGATATCATGAATAGGGCCATCCAATTCAATGATGAGCAATTCTTGATAGCAGTAAAAATCTGGGATGAAATAGAAGTATTCCGACTTATTGAAATCGTAAAGGAGGGGATGCTGTCTAAGGAATTTCCGACCATTTAGTTGCCTCTTTTTAAGATGAACCCAAAGTTTTGCTTCTGCAGGTGTTGGGTTGTTTCTTAATTGTCTTGCGAAGTGTTTAATCTCTCCATATTTCATGATAATAAGTGTTTTATATATAGATGCTTTTGGAGGGGGAAAATGGAAGATTATTACGAGTTTTTTCTGGGATAGTTAATCCACCCTCAAGGGCAATAAGTTAATCCACCCCGACCCTCCTTAAGATTAAGGAGGGAGAAAAGATCCGCTCATGGAGGAAAGACCTCCCCTCCCTAACATTAGGGAGGGGTCGGGGGTGGGTTAACTAGTAGTCCGGGGGTGGGTTAACTAGTAACACAAAATGAGTACTTTCCACCCATGAAATTTTATACCAGCATAGCCGATCTTTACGACGAAATTTTTCCATATAATCCTCCGCAAAAGTCCTTCGTTGAATCTTTCAAAGTTCATGGACCCAATTCTACATTGCTTGATGTAGGATGCGGAACCGGAAGCCTTACTTTGAATATGGCAGAAAGCTTTGAAACAGTTATCGGGATTGATCCTGATAAGGAGATGCTTGAGAAGGCCAACCTGAAGGCTATGAATTTTAAGGCCGACCGCAGGAACCAACTGGAAGAACTGGGGAAATGGGTTTTTTTGCAAAATGGGATGCTGGATCTTTCTACTGAATTTGCACCAAATTCCTTTAATACTATACTCTGCTTTGGAAATACAATAGTCCATCTGTCGACTCTTGAGGAGGTTAAAGAATTTCTTACACAGGCTTTTGAAGTTTTAAAACCTGGCGGATACCTGATGATACAGATTATTAATTATGACCGAATTATCGATCAGGGATTGAAGGGATTGTCGACACTTGAGAATGAGAATATGAAGTTTGAGCGGGTTTATAAGTACGATAAAGATCCTGAGCTCATCAACTTTCAAACTAAACTTACAGTAAAAGAGAGTGGGGAAGTGATTGAGAATGAGATTCCTCTTTTGGCTTTGCGTCCGCAACAACTGCGGGAAATGATGGCTGAATCTGGTTTTGCGAATCTTTTGGAGTTTGGTAGTTTTAAGAAGGAAGTATTCAGCGATAATTCACAGCCATTTGTTGTTGTTGGGAAAAAGAGCACAGTTTTCAGTGCTCAGTTATCAGATAAGCGATAAGTAATAAGTAGTATTATGATAAAAGTAACGACGTACATTTTCGCATTAATTTTAATGACTGCCTGCGCTAAAACTCCACAGGTTGAGATTCCTGCTCTGATTCCAATTCCTGTTACATTGGACGCTGGTGATGGTAGTTTTGAATTGAACTCACGAACGAAAATTGTTATTAATGTTGATGATCCGGCGCAGGTGAAACTGGCTGGTTATCTGAATAATGAACTTTTATCAGTTCTTGGTTATGATCTGGATGTAGTTGGTCAGGTTGGTAAAAACACAATAAGCCTGGAAGCACCATCTCAGGAAAGTGCTCAGTTTTCAGAGCTCAGTTTTCAGAAAAATCCTGAGTCTTATCAATTGGATGTTGAAGATTTGAAAATCCGGGTTGCTGCTACTTCTTCAGAAGGTCTGTTTCGTGGAATTCAGACCCTGATGCAGTTGATCCCGCTTGAGAATAATGAGAAAGCAGACAAAGTTCTATTGCCTGCTTTGCATATTGAAGACTATCCTCGTTTTGCATGGCGCGGACTGATGCTGGATGTTAGTCGGCATTTTTTTACTGTGGAGGAGGTTAAGTCTTATATTGATCAGATGGCTAAGTATAAATTCAACATTTTTCACTGGCACCTGACGGATGATCAGGGATGGAGAGTTGAGATTAAGAGTTTGCCGAAGCTTACAGAGGTGGGTGCATGGCGGGTGCCACGTACTGGTCAATGGTGGACTTATGATCCCCCGGCAGAAAATGAAAAAGCTACTAATGGCGGATATTATACTCATGAGCAAATCAGGGAAGTGGTTCAGTATGCGGCAGATCGCTATATCCAGGTTTTACCTGAAATTGATGTGCCCGGACATTCACTATCCATGATTGCTGCTTATCCGCATTTGTCGTCAACAGAATTGCCTTATAAGGTTAATCCGGGTAGCAAGTTTTATACAATTGAGGATAATGCTCTGAATCCGGCTAAAGAGGAGGTTTATGAGGTGATGGATAAGGTATTTACTGAGATTGCTGAATTATTTCCTTTTGAATATATTCATGTGGGTGGAGATGAGTGTTACAAGGGATTTTGGACAAAAGATAAGCTCTGCCAGGATCTTATGAAAAAGGAAGGCATGAGCCATGTGAATGAATTGCAGAGTTACTTCATTAAGCGCATGGAAAAAATCCTGCAATCCAAAGGGAAGAAGCTGATTGGCTGGGATGAGATTCTTGAAGGCGGACTAGCACCAGAGGCTAACGTGATGAGCTGGCGTGGGATGAAGGGTGGAATTAAGGCAGCTGAAATGGGACACAAGGTTGTGATGACTCCGACCACTCATTGCTATCTTGATCTGTATCAGGGTGATCCACAGGTGGAGCCGGATACTTATAGTATGCTTCGCCTGCGTGATGTGTATCGCTTTGAACCTGTTCCGGAAGGGATTGATGAGGAGTTGATACTGGGTGGACAGGGAAATCTATGGACAGAATCTGTATATACTCTTGGTCATGCACAGTATATGACCTGGCCTAGGGGGTTTGCTCTTGCTGAGGTTTTATGGTCAGAGAAAGATGATCAGGATTGGGAAGAATTTGTGGGGAGGATGGAGGAGCATTTTGATCGGTTGGATGCTGTGTATGTTAATTATGCTGTTTCTGTGTTTGATCCCATTGTAGGGCTGAAGGCACAGGGCACAGGGCTCAAGGCTCAAGAAGGCTCAAGGCTCAGGGCTCAGGTTGTTATGGAGACTGAGCTTGTGGGGCTTGATATTTTTTATTCTTTTGATGATAGTTATCCTGATGAGCATTATCCTGTTTATACTGAGCCGGTTCTTGTTCCTCTTGGGGCTACTGTGCTTCGCGTGGTTACTTATCGTGATGGGAAGCAGATGGGTAAGCAGATGAGGCTGGAGTTGAGCAAGCTTACTTTTTAATACATCTCACGTAGAACTCGTAGCTCTTGCCAACATACACTCTTTGATTGATCTTTCTATTGGGATTGAAATACCAAGCCATAGGTACACCAGTCGGGCTTAAGTCTCTGGCCCAGAAATGGGTGTTTTCACCTAAGCCCATGAATTTGCCAAAAATATCAGTATATCCGGCAAGTTGGATGTGGAACTCAGCAGAGCCGCCAAATAGCAGGCTTCTAATCTGATCTCCTTCCAGATTCTCCATCAGGATTTCAAAGTCTTTGAGGTTTGGCACCCGCCATCCTTTTGGGCAAAAATCACTCCGTCTCATGTCAGAGAAACTATAGAGTCCACCATACTTATCGCAATTATCCGGATTGTTTCTATAGCATTTCTTAATTATTTCATAGTCACCGGCAGCGATAAACTCTGAGTTGAAATTTTCCTGCATCCACCATTGATTCCCTATTCTTACGGTACCATAATATTCATCAACAATATCTCTTTTTTCTATGACAAAGCTTGTTTCATGATTACCCTCAAAAACCATAATCGTGTCGATATCAACTGATTCCTTATCGCCCGAGTCAATAATAGCCATTCGTACAATATGCTGCCCTGGTTCATTATACTGATGATACACATTCATCTGGTCATTAAGATCGGTATCCCACTCTCCATCGTCGTCCAGGTCCCATCGTATCCGCAGGTTCATCATACTTTCATCCCGATCCCAGCTCTTACGGGAGTGGAAATAAAACTGTGTGAGCGGATTCCCAACCCGGCAGCCAACTGTAAGGTTGGCATAGGGTGGAGTATTTTCAGGATGTACTTTAACTTGCAAAATGGTATCCATATGCAAGCCATCCGGGGCTGTAACTCTGAGTTTTACGTTAATACTGCCTTCCTTTGTGATGGAATCAGTATAAATAGGATTTTCCGAATCCTGCACCTCCCATGCATTATCATTATAAATATCCCAGCTATAGAGCAAGCTGGATTCAGGTTTCCCTTCCTCATAAGATTCCGATGCGTCGAATGTGAAAAGTTCCTCTACCGTAAAAAATTCGCAGGCGACTGTTGCCCTTGGCTTGATCAGGTGATTGAGAAGGTTAACGATTACGGGAGTCTCTTGTCTCCCAATTAGATCCATTGTGTCCTTAACCTCCATGATAGCAGTGTAGGAATCCTCAGTTTGATACTTGTGTTTTGTTATTGAATTTTCCTGAAATTCGGTGTCCCAATTGCCATCACCATTGAAGTCCCATCGAAAAAGCAATGTTTCTAACGAATCTTCATCATCATGAGTAAGACTTCCATCAAAAACAAACTCGGTGAGAAGATGTGCTGAATCAGGCGTGACAATCAATATTGCTTGAGGAGGTGAATAGCCTTGTTCAATTTTTATTAGTCGTTGTATGGTATCAGTATCTCCGGATACCCTGGATACTTCCATTGTTGCATGATATAGTCCGGGTTGAAAATACCGGTGTTCGTATTCAGGCAGACTTGAGTGCATCATATCCCATTCTCCATCATTGTCCCAGTCAAACCGGATAAAAACCGGGTCGTCATTATCGCCCAAATCCATTGCTTCTGCAACATTAAAACTGAAGATAGTAGTAGTTAATCCGAAATCGGGAGTCAGGATATAATTGGCCTCTAACTTTGGCAAAAGCTCATCAGAATTATCCTTGCATCCAGATAATCCTGCAAAAAGAAAAATTGCTGACAAGAATAATATGTTTCTTGAGGCTTTCATTGATCTTTCCGATTTCCGTCGCGATCGAGGAAATTAAGTTGTTTGGTAAATTGTCCGTATGCCAGAGAATCAACAGTCTGGTTGGTCACTTTAAATCCTCTCGTATATGAATATGAGATAGATGAAAATACGCCGATCCCATTTTGAATATTTGTGAAATCCATAATCCTGAAGGGGTCGCCCTCATGCTGAGTTTGATAATGGATAGCCAACTCCGATCCTCCTGCAACTACAAAGGCATCCAGACTATGAAAGGCTCTAAACAAATTGAGATCTTCTTTCATTGAATTACCCAGTGTGATGTAAAACTGGGTTGAGTTGATGTCATAAACGTAGTAATTGCCCGGATTATCATTTTTTATCACGGTATTTAAAGAGACGACTTCTGATCTCAAGCTGGTTCCTATAGAGTCAATTTCGTAATAGTTTAATTGCAGGCATAGTTGATAAATGATAGCATTTTCGGCTTGAGTCCAATGAAAAACCGGATTATGATCGGGCATCAGATGTATTGATCTTAGCTTAGGATAAGCCGGATCGACAAGAGAGAAATCACCTGGGGTTTTGGTGTAGGAATAGATCAGCTTATCTTCTTCGGGGATATAAATAATCAGGCGGTAGGTAGAATTGCCAGTAACCTTCATGCTAGACTGATACACAATATGATATTCATCTGAAAAAAGACCGGGTTCCTTCTGAACGGTAACCGCATTGAATTCCGTGTGTTCAATGGCCTGATCTCCATCCATCTTCTCTATAGCCAGATTGACCTGGGTTTGATAATAAATCAGTTCAACACTATCAGGCAGGCCACGTCCTTGATCGCTGACAAAGGTTTTAGTCAGTCGGATGGTTTGGATTTCCTCTCCAGGATCAAGCAAACAATAGACAATTGGAATCGGGTCGCCATCATGAATAAGATCGAAATCGCTTTCACAGCCAATAAGTAGAAAGATAAATCCGATTAAAATAGTGTTTTTCATCTACTGGAATGTCGGTGTAACAAGTGTTTTCTCTTTGTCATAAATGATGAATTTCCCCATAGTGTGTTTTTGGGCAAACTGATTACCCGGAAAACCTCCGGCAGAACAAGAATCACCGGAGCAAATACAAGCAATAATTGCCTCATAATAGTAGCTGCCAGGAGGTAAATGGAAAGAATAGAATGGCATATTATCGGTTACATTGGCCGATTGGATGTAATTACCCTGGTATAGTAATTGCGCCTCTTCAGCCACATGCAGACCCACACGTACTATTCGGTCTGTAGGCATCCAGATATGTTTTATTTCAAAATTCACCTCAAGAATTCCTGTGGGTATATAGGTGTTATCTATATCCGGATTAGTGATTACTTCTGGCTCACAAGAAAATGTTGCCAGCAATATCAACACAATAAGCAAAACCCTGTTTAAGAAAGTTTTCATCTTCTCAGGTTTAGTCAGGGAGGACAGTGGTAAAGTTAGGGAGAAAAACTGAGATTTGGCCTAGAAATCTTTCACCTTATAAAGCTGCTTTCTGCTCCGGGCTTAGTTTTTCAAGGAGCTCTACGGCATCAAGAGCTGGATGAGGCTGGAGATGAATGAGCTAAAGAAAACAGAGTAATTCTGGGATAATTCTTGCTTATTATTATGTAATATTAAAATTAAGTTTTAAATTTACACAAAATAGTTAAGTGTATATTTCCAGAAATATAGAGCAGTCTGTAAGAGATAGTCTGGCTGATAATCCGGTTACCGCCATTATTGGTCCGCGTCAATGTGGCAAATCAACACTTGCCAGATACATCCTAAAAGAATTTGAGAAAAAGGTTTTTTTAGATTTGGAAAGGCCATCAGACCTGGCCAAATTAGAAAGCCCGGAGTTATTTCTTGAATCTCAGAAAGGGAAGCTGATTTGTTTGGATGAAATACAGCGCAAGCCAGAGATATTTCCACTTATCAGAAGTTTGGTTGATGATTGGGGAGGTAGCGGTCATTTCCTAATATTGGGGTCTGCTTCTGCAGAAATGCTCAAGCAAAGTTCAGAGAGTCTTGCAGGACGAATCAGTTATAAAACCCTGACACCATTTTTATTTGAGGAGCTTAGTTCAAAGATGCTTTTGAATGATTATATGTGGAAGGGGGGGTATCCCAGAAGTATTCTGGCAGGGTCTGACAGAGCTTCATATAGTTGGCGTGAAGATATGATCAGATCCTATGTTGAAAGGGATTTATTACAATGGGCAGGAGTTTCTTCTGTAACAGTACTTCGATTATGGAAAATGCTTGCACATTTGAATGGACAAACAATTAATCATTCACGATTGAGCAATTCATTAGGGGTAAGCTCTGTTACAGTCAGGAATCATATGGATCTTTTGACCAGCACCTTTATGTTGGTTCCGATATTACCTTATTTACCTAATCTTGGAAAAAGATTAATCAGAAATTCTAAAGTATACATAAGTGATCCGGGATTGGTATGTGCATTGCTTGAGATACGGTCATTTGAGCAACTACTTGCTAATCCTGTATTTGGAAGCGTTTGGGAATTAGTTGTTTTATCCCAGATACGTGGGAAATATCCTTCTTCTGAATTATTTCATTACAGGACTTCGCATGGAGATGAAATAGATTTTATATTACGGTATAATAATAAGTTGTTTGCAATCGAATGTAAGGCATCAGCTTCTCCTTCCCTCACAAAGGGGAATTACAGATGTATAAACGATTTGAAGCCAGACCAAACATTGATTGTAGCGCCGGTTTCTTCTGGATGGAAAGTTAAATCAGGAATAACGGTTGTCAACCAAGATGAACTACTCGAACAATTATCTGATTATTTCAGGCTCGCAACCCATTAACTTGGGTGATAATATCAGCACGATATTGACTCTGCTTAGAAATCTTTCACCTTATAGAGTAATAATATCCGGTTATCATCCTCTTTCAACCGTGATATTCACTTACCCAATGCCGTTCATCCATCACAAGCGTCATCTGATTGCCGCTTGCACGATTAATGAATTGGAATGCCATTTTCTGAAGTTTGTCTGAACCGACCTGGATACCCAGCGTATTTGTGGTCTCGACAAAGTTCCTCAGTTTTGTAAACTTACCTGAATTATGCCTGTAAGGCTTAGGATCATTTTCGACATCTGGCTACTTGCATTGATATGAATACATCCTTATCTCTTAGTAAAACGACTTTGATGCTTCGGTCTTTCCCTCCATGTCCGGGATCAATCAAGATCACAAATCTGTCGTTCTTAAGATTCCCAAAAGGGTTATCAATCGGATCATTGACAAAGGAAAAAGTGAGTAAAGAAATTGCCAGCAGAGGAAGAATGAGAAGATATTTCCATGCCGAACCTTGCGGATTGCTTCGTGTTGCCATGAGCATTCGTTTCTTTAGGGTAGAACCACGGAAATAGCTTGCCAATTTCTGGTTTTTATTGACAAACAATTCTTTTTGCAGAGATCTGGCGTAAGTCTGGAGCTTGACACCAGAGTTTAGTACGGCGGCATCAGTTATTTGACATTTTTCTAAAATAGTTTTGCTCAACCTGATCCCCTTTGAATTGCCGATTTGAATAACTCGTAACAACATAACTTAATGAATTGTAATTATAAAGTTTCTTTTAATATGGATGCATTTTGCAGCAAAGAAAGGAAAGGAAAGTTGAATATTTTCTGAACTTTGTTGAAACTCATGAATAGTGTAATGAAATCATCACTTTTTCTTCTTAGTGTTACCTTGTTTTTTTGTTCTTGCCAAAAGCAGGAAACTGATTTTTTAGTTGATGCTCGTGATGGCCATCAATATTCCACAGTAAAAATCGGAAACCAATGGTGGATGGCTGAAAATCTTGCCTATTTGCCTTTTGTTTCAGAAGTGGAGGATACTTCTGGCATTTGGGTGTATGGTTATGACGGAAAGAGTGTTAACTATGCTGTAACTCTGGATTCATATATTCAAAATGGTTGTCTGTATAGCTGGACTTACACCATGGATATTTCTGAGAAATACGAAGCAGAAATTTGGGGTGGCTCAGATTCTTTGCACCAGGGAGTTTGTCCGGATGGCTGGCATCTTCCGTCCGATACAGAATGGCAACAACTGGAAGATTATCTTGATACTGATCCTGATTTTACTCCTTCAGATGCCCGGCAAAACACTGGAAATGTGGGTAAAAAGATTAAAGCAACCAGTACATGGACAGGCGCAGAAGATAACAATGAAACGGGCTTTGGAGCCTTGGCTACAGGATTTCGGTATGAGACAGGTCACTTTGTTAATAAGGGGAAATATGCCTATTTCTGGTCGTCAACTGAATACTATGCAAAAAGTGCCCTCTACCGCTATCTCTGGGATGACAGTGAGGGCACTTTTAGAGGATATCCACTGAAAACCAATGGCTTATCCATTAGGTGTGTAAAGAACTAAGATCTTACTTTAGAAATCCCCTATTTCTCATAAGCGGAGTGATATCTGGCTCGCGGCCTCTGAAATTGACAAACATCTCCATTGATTCTGCCATCCCATTCTTTTCAAGTACATTTTTGCGGAATGATTCAGCAGTAGCCTGATCGAAAAGAGAAGTTTCTTTGAAGGCTTCAAAAGCATCGTGATCTAAAACAGCTGACCACTCATAGCTATAATAACCTGCATCGTAACCACCTGTGATATGGGTAAAGTACTCACTATGGTAACGTGGCCAAATCTCTGGTATCAGTCCAATTTTATTGAGTGCTTCTATTTCAAATTCAGGTACATCTACCGCTTCTGTGCTGGTTAGGGTGTGATAAGCCATATCGAGGTAGCAGGCAGCAAGGAACTCAACAGAGGTGAAACCCTGATTGAAGACACTCGATTTTTGCATTTTTTCAATCAGGTAATCCGGAATCGGTTCACCGGTTTCATAATGCAGAGCATAGCTTTTTAGTACAGCTGGCTCTGTGCACCAGTGTTCCATGATTTGGCTGGGAAGCTCTACAAAGTCGCGAGCACGGTAGCCAGATTCCATTGTGTTTTCAGCAAATAGAACGTCTAGTGCATGTCCGAATTCATGAAAAAGAGTAGAGGCTTCATCAATGCTCAGCAGAGCCGGCATGTCGCCACTTGGTCGTGTGAAATTACATACCATCGTACCAACAGGTTGAATTTCTTTCCCGTCTTTTACATGATGACTTCTGTAAGCTCCACACCATGCTCCTGATCGCTTGCTGGCACGGGGATGATAATCTTGATATAGTACACCTAAGTGCTCACCATTTTTATCTGTAACTTCAAATAATATGGCTTCTTCATGTGGCTTGGGTGCATCAGCTATTTCTTTGAAAGTAATTCCGTAAAGCTTATTTGCAACATCAAAAGCTCCTTTGATAACATTATCTAGTTTGAAATACGGACGCAATTCACTCTCATCCAAATCGAACTTTTGCTTTCTCAGCTTTTCAGTATAATACCACCAATCATGTGGTGCAACTTTAAATTTGCCTCCCTCATTGTCAATCATTTCCTGCATTTCATCGCGCTCGCGTATTGCTGTCTCAAGGGCCGGTTCCCAGACTTTATCAAGCAGATCAAATACTTTTGAGGCTTTTTTTGCCATCCTGCTCTCCATCACCATATCTGCATGGGTAGGATAACCAAGCAGTTGTGCTTTTTGTGCCCTGATACTCATCATCTGAGCAAGGTTATTCTCATTATTGAATTCGTTATCCTTCCTGCATCTCATCAGCCATCCATTGTAAACTTCCTCTCGCAAATCACGATTATCGGCGAACTGAAGGAAGGGAATCCAGCTGGGTTTCTGAGCAGTGAACATCCATTGTCCGTCATAGCCGGCATCTTTAGCTGCAGATGCAGCTGCATCAACAGATGATTGAGGTAAACCTTTGAGATCTTTTTTATTGTCAACCAGAATCTGAACAGCATTGGCCTCGGCCAATACATTTTGTCCGAAATTAACCTGTAACACAGCCATTTTTTGGTTCAAAGCTTTCATCTCTTCCTTCTTTTCAGGAGAAAGCAGATTACCTGAACGTACAAAGCCCTTATACATATTATCAAGAATAAAGGCTTCTTCATCAGTGAGCTTAAGCTTGTCTTTTCGGTCGTATAAATCTTTTACCCGCTCAAAAAGTTTTGGGTCAAGGTTGATCTCATCACCGTGCGCTGCTAGCTTCGGTGATATTTCGCGCTGAATTTTCTGCAGGTCTGCATTTGTATTGGCTCCGCTCAAACCAAAAAAGACACTACTCACCTTACCTAGAATTTCTCCCGTTTGATCCAGGGCACGAATGGTATTTTTAAAACTGGGCTTCTTCTTG
>JAGLDP010000087.1 GCA_023145515.1 Bacteroidales bacterium | reverse complement strand
TCAGCTGAGTCTATCAAACCCAATAAGCATGAATCGTGGTGTAGGCGACCCGCAAAAAGCTTCAGCTTTATTGATGGAATACCAACATAGAGCCGATAAAGGTTCATTCTTTGCACCCTGGTTTTCAATAGAACCTCCATTCCCAAATAGCTGCTTTGGTGATGACAAATTAATTGAAGGTGCATATATTAATGGCGGACTATTTCCGTTGGCAGGTGGTGAGCTGTCTCTTTTGGCTCTGGAGAATGGATTTGAAAAGTATGGATTGAAGCAGATTCTGATCTATGAAAAGCTTACCCGAAATAATGAAAGCTATTTGTGGTACTTCCCAGACGGAACTCCTTCATCAGCTGAAACAAGTACTAGTCCTGATGCTACCCCTACAGATGGTTGGGGGTCAACAGCCTTTTTAATGGCTGTTATTCAAGGACTTGCCGGAATCGTTGATCAGAATCACAGTTTTGTAAATCTTAAATTTTGTCCGAGATGGGTTGCAGCCGACTCCAAAAAGGCAGAACTGGAAATGAACTATCCAGCTAGTAATAAATTTATAAAATACAGCTATCTGCTGAAGAAATCAATAATGAGCTTTAATCTTGAAGGTAGCTTTGATTCCGTTGAATCACATATCTTAATCCCTGATAATTGTCGCGTTACAGAAGTTAAGGTAAATGGAGAAAACATCAACTTTACAAGAAATGAAGTCAATGATTCAAAATATGTCGACTTCATTAGCAATCTTCATCAATCATTGCAAATAGATATTCTTCTTGATTCAATACTATAATAAACTGATTTAATATCGATATTATGAATCTCCAACTCGCTACAAAAGAAATTAAGTCTGCTCATGTTATTCCTGAATTGAGGGATATGCTTAAGCTTCTATTTGAGAACTTCAAACTGCCAATACCAATACAGACACTTGAACTAGATTCTGCTTTAAGCAAACAATTGATCATCATATTTGAAGGATCTAATTCCATCATTACAGAGTTCAAATTGGATGCTCCTGCTGGTTTTAGTATTAATAATAAAGGTGAGGGCTATCTTCGTCTACCTGAAAAAAAATTCTTGTTTTCATTCTGGCATCACGTAATGGAAGACCAAGGTGATGCTGAGTTGAAAGGTGGAAGCTGTTTTATCCCCTTTCAACCTGCATTTTCACAACTTCGAACTGCTTATGATTATTTTCTTAACCAGGAGGGACGAGTTACTCAGGGATTGAATAGAGAGGAATATATAAATCAGCTTGCCATACAAGGTTTAACACATGTAGAAGTTAACGGACTGGGGTCACCCATGGGATTGGAAAATGGACCAAAGGGAGAGACTTACCCGATGTTTTATACTTATTGTCCGGCTATGGATCAGTTTGTTTATAGTGAACTCAATAAGGGACTATATCCGTTTTATTATCTCTCAAATAACCTTGAATACATGAAGCAAAATGCAGCAATGGCCAGAAAGAGGGGATTAGTTCCGGGCATGCTGTCTTTTGAACCCCGATCTGTACCTGAAAGCTTTTTTCAAAGATATCCTATGCTTAGAGGAGCCAGAGTAGATCATCCGTTCAGAAGCTTTTTGCCCAGATATAATATGACAATCACACATCCGGTAGTGTTAAACCATTATTGGGAGATGACACAAAAACTTATACGGGAAGTGCCTGATCTTGGATTCTTTACTATATGGACTAACGATAGTGGAGCAGGATTTGAACATACTAAATCACTTTATGTTGGAAGAAATGGTGGAGCTTATCTCGTAAGAGAGTGGAAAGATGATCAGGAAATAGCCAAGCTAGCCGGAGATAATGCTTTGCAATTCATGAGGAATATTCTGGAAGCCGGACGGGAGATAAACCCTGATTTCAGAGTTATTACCAGACTTGAATCATTTTATGGAGAACATGATGTTATGTGGGACGGTTTTGGTAATGGACTCGATGTAGAGACTGCATCCTTGGTTGCCAGAGGGTGGGATATGCCATATACTCATGCTAAATATCAAGACTCTAAGGTCTTGAATGGAGGAGGATTGCATCATCAGGGATTAGATCCAACTGAAACAAGTAAGAAAAATGAGCTGAAAGAAAAAGGAGCTAATGCTGCCTTCTATTTTGGTATGGGGCCGCAACTTATGTTTGCACCACTAATGGGAATCCCTTACCCAAAGCTCGTTTGGAAGCGTTTGAGTAGTCTTAAATCCGCAGAAATTGAAGAGATTGTAGTCTATGGTGGCACTTTCCCTCCATCCAAAGTCCCATATTTTGCTAACTATGAGATGTTAAGGAAATTTCAGTACGACTCTGATGCCGATCCTGATGAATTAATCAGAAAAATGGCGGAAAAATGGACTGGAGGCAAGGCAACAGAAGTGCTTGTTAATGCTTGGGCAGCTATTGAAAAGGCTGTAGAATACTTTCCGAATGTGTCTACTTTATATAATACTATTGGATTTACCTGGTATAGACTGTGGACCAGGCCTCTTGTGCCTGATATAGAAGCAATATCACCAAATGAACGAGAATACTATGAGGATATGATGTGTACTACTCCACATAATCCAAATAATACTGATCTGTCAAAAGACGTGCTGTTCAATATTGCTTCAGTTGAGCATTGTTCAAAGGCAATGAATCAGATGGATGAATTTGTTTGGCCAGCAATTGATATGGCAATTAATCTCTTAGGACAAGCAATTGCTGAGATTCACCCCCCCCCGGATGTTCTGCAGGATCAATTTATCAGGACTAAAGCATTGAAATGTTGGCTTATGACTCAACGTAATGTAGCTGCTTGGGTTACCGGTGTGCATAATTATATTAATTGTAAAGATATTGCAGAAAAGAAAATGTCAAAATCAATTATTGATCAAATGATTGATCTTGAGATTGATAACATGGATGAACTTCATGATCTTTTTAATCAGGATATTGAAATTATTGCATTAATGAATACTGGAGAATCACCTTTGATGTATGGAAAAGACATTCAAAATCAAATTAGAATAAAGCAAGATTTAATGAAAAAGTATAGGCATCTGGAGCCAAGGATTGACCCTGACTATATGATGAAAAAGGCTGCAACAAGAATATGATACTAAGATGAGAGTAGGAATTGATAACTATGGTCTGCTACCACTGCGTTTGACCCCGCTTGAAACCCTGGAATGGGCTGTCAGGAACGGAGCAGAAGGAGTGGCATTTTCAGGAATAGAAGACAGGCCTTTAAATAAGTATTCATCTGCTTTTTTAAGAGAGATTACAAAATATGCTTCAGAACATCAATTGTATCTGGAGTGGGGCGGTGGACAGCATTTATCTTGGGACATTAGCAGAAATATGAAAATGGATATTTCCCAAATGAACCGCTATGTAGCAGAAGAAGCAGCTGAACTTAATGTGCAAGTGGTGAGAAGCTGTTCAGGAGGCTTAATGCGCTGGCATTCTGATGGTCCTGATACTCTTGAGTATCTTGCTAATATGGGGAAAGTGCTCAAGCAACTCAAGCCTGTTTTGAAAGATCTCAATGTGGTTTGGGCTATTGAAACCCATTTTGAATTTACTAGTTTTGAGTTGGTAAGAGCTCTTGAAGCTGCAGGATTCTATCCGGGAGAAGAGGTGGGGATATGTCTTGACACTATGAATCTACTAACTATGCTTGAAGATCCTGTATGGGCTGTCAATAGGATGTTACCCTGGATCGTTTCATCACATATTAAAGATGGTGGTGTACTTAAGTATGAAGACGGACTTAGAAGTTTTCCGGCTCCTATTAATGAGGGATGGATTAACCTAAGCGAAATTATTAGGCTTTTATCACTTCAAGAGCAGTCAATAAATTTGAGTATTGAAGATCATAACGGATCATTTGATTTGCCAATTCATAAGGAGTTATTTTTGAAAGAATTCCCCGATTTAACTAAGGATGAGATGGATAGGCTCCTCGAAGTTACTGTTTTGACTGATCCTTTTAAGAAGAAGATTGAAAATGAGTATTTTAACAGGACTATATGGCCTGGTGTATGTGAGACTAGAATGCAAAAAAATATTATTGAATTAAAAGCGCTCAAAAATAAAATACTTTATGCCTAATCGGTTTAGATATAAATCTGCTGAAGAGCTGAAGAGTAATGCCAGAGATTTGGGTTTTCAACTCCCATGGTCTGATGACTTTTCAAATCTTTTTGATTCTTTCCAATTTGGGAAGCTTACTGTGCCAAATAAATTTGTAGTTCACCCTATGGAGGGTTTTGATTCTAATCCAGATGGGTCTCCAGGTGATTTGACAAGACGAAGATATCGGCGCTATGCACAAGGAGGAAGTGGTCTTATATGGATTGAAGCAACAAGCGTTACTCCAGACGGAAGATCAAATCCAGCTCAGCTTTTTATCAACGCAAAAAATCAGTCAGAGTTTTCGGGTTTAATAGATGCAATTCATAATGATTCAAAGCTTTATGGTTCACAAGCTGGCGAGGTGAAAACAGTTATTCAACTTACACATTCTGGTAGGTACGCTAAGCCTGAAGGAAAACCTGCTCCACTTATTGATCCTTCTGATGATGATTTAAAAAGGATAAGAGATGCCCACATAGAAGGAGCAATTCTTGCCGAAAAAGCAGGATTTGATGCGATTGATATAAAAATTTGTCACGGATACCTGCTGCATGAGCTATTATTTGCCACGGATCGAATGAATACTGAATTTGGCGGAAAGGAGCTGGATAAGAGGATACGGATTGTAGAAGAAATTGTAAAGGGAATTCGTGAGACAAACCGAGCTGAGGTAGTCATTAGACTCAATGTTTTTGACGGTCTTGAGGGTGGATTTGGAGTCTCTAATAATGATGCGATGAGTCCTGATTTGACAGAGGTTGAGGAAATAATAGCTCGTATGGATGACCTGGGAGTGTCTTTGTGGAGTATTACGGCGGGAATCCCATATCTGAATCCATGGATTGGCAGACCATTTGATTTGCCTGCCAAAAATACAAGCACTGCACCAGAGCATCCTCTAGTTGGGATTAACCGTCTGATATCCTTAACACATGAAGTAAGCAAAACTACAAGTGTACCTGTTGTTGGAACTGGATTATCATGGCTTCGTCAATATTTTCCTTTTGTTGCTGCAGGTATAATAAAGGAGAACAAAGCACATGCAATTGGAATGGGTCGACTTAGCTTTGCTTATCCAGACTTGCCTAACGATTTATTCAAAAATGCTAATGTCGATGCCAAAAAAGTATGTGTTGCTTGTTCTGGTTGCACCAGCCGGATGAGAGAAGGATTAACCGCAGGTTGTATTATCAGAGACCGAGAAGTATATGCATAAAAGCAAGATAAAAATAGGAGTTAACGAGTACCCCTTTTTGCGGGTTAATACTTTGATTATTGGTTCAGGTGCAGCAGGACTAAATGCTGCGGTTCAGCTTTTTGAACATGGGATTGAAGATATTGCAGTTTTAACAGAAAAATGGGGGGGAGGAACTTCAAACAATGCTGGATCTGATAAGCAAACATATTATCGCTTGGCAGCTGATGATAAAGAAGGAGATAGTGTAACTGATATGGCCAAAGCATTGTTTAAAGGAGGTGCTATGCATGGTGATATTGCTATGATTGAAGCTGCTACATCTCTTCAAGCTTTTAATCACTTGATAGCCAGTGGTGTTCCCTTTCCTCATGATGAATTTGGACGATATCCGGGATACCAAACAGATCACGATTCAAAAGGACGAGGTACGTCTGCCGGACCATTAACAAGCAAGTTCATGTTTGAGGCTCTGGCAAAAAAGATCGTAAACTATCATATCCCGATTATTGATCAGCATCAGGCAATTCAACTTTTGATTGATGATAAGGATGGCAAACGATCGATTATTGGCTGTGTGGCAATTGATCTTAGTAAGAAAAATAAAGGGAAAGAATCAGTAGTGGTGATTCAGGCAGATTCAATTGTTATGGCCACGGGTGGACCAGGAGGTCTGTATGAGGCTTCTGTCTATCCTGAAAGTCAGCGGGGATCAATGGGATTAGCCCTTGATGTAGGTGCACAAGCTTGTAATCTGACAGAGTCGCAATTCGGAATTGCTTCTGTGAAATTTCGGTGGAACCTCTCCGGATCATACCAACAGGTTATCCCAAGATATTTTAGTCTCGATAAATCAGGCGTAGAACATGATTTTCTCAACGAGTATTAACCTGATCCTTATAGTCTTTCAAAAGCAATTTTTCTAAAAGGCTATCAATGGCCCTTTGATCCACTTAAGCTTGAAGGAGATTCTTCATCGCTAATCGATCTTCTCGTTTATCGCGAAAAGTACTTGCTTGACAGGCGCGTATTCATAGATTATCGCAAGAATCCTGTGTTGCCTGATAGTCAGGAGCTGCAGGTGACGAGAGATGCCGATGAATTAGTCCTGACATTTCTGGAGAAATCTGATGCGATGCTTGAAACTCCAATTCAACGCTTGGCAGCAATGAATCAACCAGCAATTGATTTGTTTCGAAAAAATGGAATTAACCTCATTAAGGATTCATTGGAAATAGATATATGTGCACAGCACTGTAATGGTGGATTGAGTGCTTCGATATGGTGGGAGAGTAATATTCAAAATCTTTTCCCGGTAGGAGAGATCAATGGTAGTCATGGAGTGTACCGTCCGGGTGGATCTGCACTGAATTCAGGTCAGGTTGGTGGAATCAGGGCAGCTATGTTCATTAACTCCACTGTATCTAAGTATCGCCTCAAACATGATCATTTTATAAGTATGATCGAATTTCAAATCCAGGATACTATAGAAATGATGGATTACTGGAGGAGTGAAGGTGAAGGTGTCGAATTAGAATCGGAATTTTCTCAAATGAGGATGCGTATGAGCAGGAATGCAGGTGTGTTCAGAAATCTGGATACATCCAGACTGGCTCGTGATGAAGCTAGAGAGCAATTGGCCAGAATACCCACATTCAACAATATCGAGCCAGGAGATATTCCTGAAGTGTTCTACCTTAAAGATCATTTAATCTGTCAGTTAGCCTTTCTGGAATCTATTGTGGAATATCTTGAAAAAGACGGAGGTAGTAGAGGCTCCTTTCTGGTACTTGATGCCAAAGGAGATCTTGTGCTTCCCTGGGATCAGACTGCTAGATATGTACTTGATAGCCAGGATGGATTCACAAGAAAAAATCAATTACTCATGGAATGGGATGGAGGTAGTTTTAAAAAGTCGTGGCGAAAAACCAGAGGAATTCCAGGAGAATCTGAGTGGTTTGAAACTGCATGGAAAAAATACCGAGAAAGAAAAATCATAAAAAGATGACAGTAAATCTACAAACAGCTCTTGTTACAGGAGCCTCAAGGGGAATAGGGAAGGCTATTTGTATAGAACTCCTACAATCTGGGTATTCAGTTATTGGATTATCAAGGAATATTCAGTCAACAGATTCTTTACTGAATGAAATAGCTAAAGTTAATCAGGTTAGCTATTTAGCTATACAGGCAGATGTGTCAGATATTCAAGCTTATCAGAGAGTTTATGACTTTGTTCAGAAAGAATTTGGGACGCTTAATCTTTTGGTTCATAATGCAGGTGTTGCACCTCTGGAGAGAACTGATGTCCTCGAAATGTCTTTGGAAAGTTACTCCAGAGTAATGCAAATTAATCTTCTCGGACCTATATTCCTGACTCAGAAATTATTTCCATTGATGGAGCAGGTGGAGTCTGGCTCGATAGTTTATGTGACATCCATTTCTGCCGAAGTTGCTTCGATTAATCGTGGAGAATACTGTATCTCGAAAGCTGGATTAAGCATGTTTGCCAAATTAATGGCAGAAAGATTAGCCAAAACTAAGATTAACGTTTTTGAAATACGACCAGGCGTGATTGAAACGGATATGACAAAACCTGTACTTGATAAATACAATAAGATGATTGATGAAGGACTGGTTCCAATAGGTAGGATTGGACAACCAGAGGATATTGCAAGAGCATTAAAAGCCTTGGTCTCAGGTGATTTTTCTTATACTAATGGTATGTGCGTTGAGATATCCGGAGGGATGCAGATCAGAACTTTGTAAATATGGTTAAGACGATAAAAATAGGAGTGTCTGGTGCTGGTGGCTATGGATACTGGTATCTGAAGAAGATTCTTGAGAATCTTGAAGAATATATAATTGATTTGGCTGCTGTATTTGACCCTGACATTGAGAATGTTGAGATATACCAAGAATTATTAGAGTATTCTATTCCTTGCTATTCCATTTATACTGATTTTGTAAAGGCTCTTTCTGAAGTGGATCTGGTCATAATTGCATCACCTATTCATTTTCATGCCAGACAAACAATCGATGCACTGAATCATGGATGTAATGTGCTGCTTGAGAAACCTTTAGCTGGTAGTGTTGAACAGGCTGAGGAGATTATTGCAGTCTCTGCAGAAACAGGCAAGTGGGTAATGCATGGATATCAATGGAGCTACTCAGATGCAATTCGATCACTTAAGAGTGACCTTGTAAATGGCAAGTATGGTAAGATAAACCATGCTAAAACACTGGTTTTATGGCCAAGAGGATTTGATTACTACTCAAGAAATAATTGGGCTGGAAAAATGATAAGCGAAGACGGACTAGCAATAAATGATAGTCCGGTAAACAATGCGATGGCCCATTTCCTTCATAATCTTCTCTTCTTGACAGGGGATAATATGGAAAGCAGTGCTGTTCCGATTAAGGGCAAAGCTGAACTATACAGAATCTATCCAATTGAAACTTTTGACTCCGCTGTGGTAGATTTGAAAACAAAGAATCATACCCGAATCAAGATATATTTTTCACATGTAACCAAAAATCCTAAAGGCCCATTGTTTATTCTCGAATGTGATAAAGCTGTTATCTACTATGGCGAGCTATCTAATGATATAACAGCCCTTATGGTGAATGGTGAAACTAAAACTTATGGCGATCCGGAGAATACTGATCAGTTTCAAAAGCTATATGCGGCTGTGGAAACTTGTCGCTCTGGAAAGGAACCTATTTGCAGGGCTATCGAAGCGTTACAGCAAACGAAAGTCATTCAGTCTCTATCAAATTTAGAACCTACTTTATGTCTGGACGACTCAAGGATCAGAGATATTCCGGGAGAGAGAAAATATGTGGATGGACTAGGATATATGCTGTTTTCTTGCTACCAACAAGGAGTAATGCCCTCAAAAAAGGGCTTTCATATTAAAGGGAAAAATCAACGATTTAAAATCTGACAAAAGATATGAGAACAAAAAAAGCTCTGAGAACAATTCTCACAATGGTTATCATGTTTCTGATAAGTAACTCGCTTATTGCAAATAAAAAGCTATCCAGTCAATATCTCATATATGCTGAGAAATCAGCTAATTGGACTTACGAGAATATGGACTCATTAGTTCAGCTTTGGGAAAATAGTTTTGATCCTAATTCTGTTTTTGGTTACCGGCCTCCATCCCGACTTCTGGAAACTGCAACAATCTATGCCCATTTGTATGAAATTAGAGGCAAAAAATCTTACGCAGAAAGAGCTAAGGCTATATTGTTGGCTTATGATGGATATAAAGCCATATTTCCAGAATGGGCTATCGCTAAGAGACCCGATTATACTGAAGGAGTGCCGGCTTTGCCAGACTTTTTTACGGCTCAAAGATTTCTTCGACCTTATGAAATATTGAAGAATAATGGATTTTTATCTGATGAGGATGTATCACAACTTGAGCTGGTAATCAGTCAATCAATGAATTACTTGCTGCAGAGTCAGGAGAGGGGTGCAATGAATAGAGCCGCCTTGAGGGCTGAAACTCTGGCATGGGCACTTCGAGTGATGCCAGATCATCCTGATCGCGATATCTGGGAAATGTATGAGCAGGCATTGATTACCGATAATTGGGGAGCCTGGGAGATAGAAGATGCTTCACATTATAATGCAATATGGATGTACGCTCTTATAGGATACGGATATGCCTCAGATAATCTGAGTGAACTGTTTGAAGAGCCTGAAATGTATTACTATTCAAGATACTATCTCGAATTATTTTGTCCAGATGATATGATCCCGGATTTTGGAGATGCTTATTGGGAATCAAACTGGTCGAGGTGGTTAGTGTATTTTGAGACTTGCGCTGGTATTTATCAATCAGGAGAACATAAATGGGTTGCAAATCAAATCGCTAACAAGTATATCAATTGGGAGAAAGTGCAGGGTATAGGACTAGCATACATTCTATTAGATTGTTATCTCATGGGAGATGATGAGGTAAAACCAGTAAAGCCTGAATCTTCCAGCCTGGAGGTGATGGATGATGTAATTGGGAAAAAGATTGTATTTCGCTCTGGCTGGAATCCTGATGATTCGTATATGCTTATAAACTATAAAGACGAAGGAGAAGCCGGATATTTGTCCAGATCATTCTTAAGAGATGGAATCGTAGTGGAAGAGGAAAAAATGACTCATGGGCATGCTGACGAAAATAGTATAGCTCTTCTAATGAACAAAAGTAGCGTACTCTTGCATGATGGTGGATATCGTGATTATATGCCTAGTGGTCCATTCGGAGCATACAGACAGGATTACTTTCATAACCGGACTTGTGTGCGTCCTGAAAAAATATTTTTCGGACAAAATGCAGGAGAATACCGGTATTCAGTACCTGACGGAGAAGCAGTTAAAGGACAAAATATTCTAGAATTTCTGCAAAATTCAGGAGCTTACAAGTCAATTAGAACTCAAAAGATTGACTTTTTAAGCTTTTCTGATTTTGACTATAGTAGAACCAGGCTTATTGATAATCAAACTGGTTATGAGTCTGATCGTGTTATTGCATGGCTCAAAGAACCAAATTGTTATGTTATTATTGATATTGTGAAAGGAACCAGAGAGAACTATATGACAGCAGCCAATTTATGGTATACCAGAAATATTTATGAGCAGGGAGAAAACTGGTTTGATACAGGATATGACAGCCTTCGAAATATTGCACTTGAGCAGAATCAACGACTCTTGATTCAATTCCCTGACAAACATTATAAGTTTACTTCTGTCAATACTGTGCAGCGATATTGGCAAAATGAGTTATTAATTGCCGAATATACCGGGCAATTTATGGAGCTAGGACAATTAATGAGTTTTGTAACTATTTTGTATCCTCATGATAATGACATAAACCCTGAAGACCTGGTCGATCGTACTGAGTTAATTAAGATGAGTGAGTTTGAGAATGGCATTGGAGTGAAGATCACTATAGGTGATGCCTCATATTTAGTTGGGGCAAAAATGGACTTCAGGAAAGAAATGTTTCGTGATTACAGAAGGCCAAAATATACTTACGAGTCAGGTAGGGTAAATTATGACGAACTCGAGTCAAATAGTGATTTTTTCTATCTGAAAGACTCAAAAGAATACTTGAATTATACATTGGTGAATCTTAGCAAAGCTATTTACAAAGGTGAAGTTCTTTTTAGTCAGAAACCAAATTACTTTGGTCTGGCCTTTGATGGTAGTGGAGATGTAACCGGAATTTCAAAAGCCAGATACTGGAGAAGAAGTATTAATAAATGAGCTATTTAGAATTCCATATTTTCCATGCTGCATTAGCTTGAATCTCCAACATTGCTTGTCCGTTAATTATGTTGGCTCCTCGTTCAATACCCATTTTCAGAAAACGGGTTTCTGAAGGATTGTATATCAGATCAAATAGAAAATGGCCTGAGTCTATGCCTTCGTATGGAATGGCAGGATAACCATCGATTTCAGGATGCATTCCTACAGGACTAGTATTAATAATTAGTTTGGAGGATTTAATATCATCAATTGTTAGCTGATTATAAGATATGCAATCACAATCAGGAGAAGATAGCCGCGATACTAATTTATAACTGATACTGAGCTTATTAAGAACGAATTTCACGGCTTTGGAGGCTCCGCCAGTACCTAGAATTAATGCTTTAGGACGTTCATTTTCAATTAAATCCAATAAACTTGACTGAAAACCAACCACATCTGTATTGTGACCAATTAATCGTCTGCTTTCTGCTATAAATTGAATCGTGTTAACTGCTCCAATCTCAGCAGCATCTTTACTTAACTCATCCAGAAATGGAATAATTTCTTCTTTGTAGGGTATAGTAACATTTAGTCCTTGTAGCTCCGGTACTTCTTGAATCAAGTTAGTAAACTGATTGATGGCAGATAGCTCATAGTTATTATATGAGCAAGAAGAAAGACCTGATCTGGAAAACTTTGCTGAAAAAAACTTTTTTGAGAAAGAATGAGATAAGGGAAAACCGATTAATCCGTATTGTTTCATTATTTATCAGCTTGCTTGGTCTGAGCTATGCGTTCGATTGCAATAATGCTTATCAGACCAAAAATAATACAAATGAATGCAATCCAGGTTTGTCCAATTGAAAAATCGGGTAGGAGAAAATGATAACCCTCCCGAAGGAACTCTCCTGAGCGGTTAAGTATATGCTGCCCATTTGAATCCAAACTATAGATCTCCTCTTTCCAAGGCCACAGTATGAGTAGTGAGCCAAGCATAAAACCGGTTAAAACTGAAATAGTTTGATCTTTATATGATTTGAATATCCAGGAGAGTAAATGACTAAATGCCAGTAACCCGATAATTGCTCCTATACCAACAGGAATAAGGATTGTTAGATTAAGCTCACTTACTGCATCAATCATTACAAGTTGATAGTTGCCCAAAAGAATTAGTATAAATGATCCGCTAAGACCAGGGAGTATCATGCTGCAAACAGCAACAATACCACAAATAAATAAATAGTATATCTGGTCGTTTTCCTGTGCAGGTTTAAAGAAGGTAATTACAAGAGCTAAAGCAGTTCCTATAGCAAAACTCAGCCATACTGAAACGCCCCATTTGGATATGGATTTTCCTACAATAAACACCGAGGCTATTATCAATCCGAAAAAGAAAGCCCATACAAGAACAGGATAGCTTTCAAATAAATATTTAAGGATTCTTGCTATACTAAAAAGACTAATACCAACGCCAAGAAATACTGCAATTAGAAATTCTAACTTTATGTGCCTGGCAAATTCCTTCCAATGTCCGGTGAAAAAAAGCTTAAATGCTTCGCTATTGATAGATTTAAGAGAATCAATCAAAGGCTCAAAAATTCCTGTGATAAGAGCAATAGTACCGCCACTAACACCAGGAATAACATTGGCTGCGCCCATTCCCATGCCTTTTAAGATGAGAGCGATGATATTTTTTATCCGACTATTCGTTTTCATTATGCACTTTTTCTAATCGTGCCAGAATCTCTCTGGCTTCAACATCGTCATTATCAATTTCCAGAAGCTTTTTTATGATTAGTATTGCATCTTCTATAAATTCTAATTTTTCAAAAATCTCTCCTGCTAACAATAGATAATCTGGATTGTCTTTTTTTAGACTCATTGCTTTTCTAATGTAATACAAAGCTTCATAGAGGTTACCTTGCTTAAACATCAGATTGGCCAAGCCAAACCATGATTCTGAATATGCAGGATCTATTGATCTTGCCTTTCTGTAGTATTGAAAAGCCTGACTAACTCTTTTTAGCTTTTCATAGCTTTCTCCAATATAACACAGAGCTTGCGCATGGTTTTCATTAACCATTAAAAACTCTGAATATACCTGAATGGCTTCAGTGTGATGGTCAGAGTTAGCCAGTGCATTAGCCTTATTGAATAATGCTGCATGAAAATCAGGAGAAATGGCTAGTACGAAATCGAATGCCTCAATAGATAAGTTGTAGGATTCTTTCTGATTTAGCAGTACTCCCAGATTAAACCAAGCAGCATCAGAAAATGGATCAATATCCAGGTATTTTCGATATGATTCTATGGCTAGTTTATCCAGCCCGGCTTGTTCGTAACAAACGGATAATTCCCAGACTAAATCTTCTACTTCAGGATTCTTGGTAACTGCTTGTTTAAGAAAAACAATCGCTCTTTCATATTCTCCTAATTTTTGAAAGGCATAGGAAATATTTAGGATCCAATCTTCAGGCTCATCACTTACCTCCAAAGCTTTTTGATAGCATGCTGTTGCATTATCAAAATCATCAAGAAGTAGGTATGCCGAGCCTTTGATAATATATAGCTGCTCATTACTTTGATCCAAAAGTTCAAGAACCTTAATGATTTTCAAAGCATTTTTGGCTTCTCCGCGCTCAATTAAGATTTGTGTCTCTTTTAGTTTCAAAGCAGAAGATTCTGGATGGATTCTGAATCCAAGTTTCAAAACTTCTCTTGCAGGTTGAAATCGTTTTTGGTTGAAATAATAATCAAAAATATTCTCAAGCTCGTGTGTGTCAAAATACCACTCAGCCTTAAGCTTGATCATTCTCTCATACCTATCAACAGATTGGGTTAACTCCTCATTCCACAAATCATCTTCACTACCAGTATACATAGTTATTCTACTCAAAAAATGGCCACAAATTTACAAAAATTCAAGAATTAAGACATGTCAATATGCTGCGATCTCAACAAATCATTAACCATCTTTACAGGATTAAAAGTCAATAAGGGAACTTCAATGAATATGGTGATCCAATTTGACATTGATCCATTCCATAATCCAGGTAGCTCCTGACTCTTAATCTCTTGTCCTTCAAGTGATTTAGTGCTAATGAATCCAGTGTTACGGTCTACAAAATCCTGCAAATCAAATTTATTTCCCTGATAATCATAAATGCCACAGATCAAATCAACAGGATTGAAATGAGTGCTATTATTAAGAATAGCTACCTGTTCCTCATCTTTTAAATCGATCTGTGATGATTCAATAATCTGAAGAGTCAAAGAACCATCTGAGTTTTTGACCCAGAAAGGACCGCCACCAGGTTCTCCTTCATTTTCAACCATGCCACAAACGCGAATAGGACGATTGAACTTTTCCTTAATAAATGAAATCTTCCTCTCTTTATTCCATGAGCTTGATTCTTCAGGAGGAATCACGTTAAGTTTCTTTTCCATAAACGACCACATGTGTGAAACTACTTTTGTAGACGGAAGAGTAGGGTGATCTAAACCCTTTAAGTATGAGTGTACTTGCTCTTGAATATGAACAAGATACCCGCTAAGTAGCATTTTATAATAGTATGTATCATTGTTTACCCGCTCGTGGCAAACGTTATCAATATTTTTTATAATAATAAGCGGGGCATCAAGATCATCAAGGTTTTTTAACAAAGCCCCATGACCTCCGGGTCTGAATACTAGTTCACCGTTTTCATCTCTTAGTGCTTTGTTATCCATATCAACTGCAATTATATCAGTCTCAGGAGCCTGAATGCTGAAGTTTACTTCATATCTAATATTATTGCGCTCCTCGTACAGCTCCTTCAATTCCAGGAAATGCTCCTTCATCATGTCAAGATGCTGAGGCGAAACTGTGAATTGTATATGACATGTATTGCCAGCTGAGCGGGCATATTTTGCTCCCTCAGCCAGGTGTTCAGCAAAAGAAGTTCTTATCTCATTGGAGTATTTGTGAAAAGGTATTAATGCTTTGGGTTTGCTGCCATAAGCAAGCCCTTTGTTTGTTAATAATGAGTTTAGAATTCGTTCATAACGAACTTCTTTCATGGTAGTTTCGTAATCGTGTCCCCGATTCTCCAAGGCAGCAATCAGATCATTGAAAAATGCAAAATCTTCAAGATGCTCAAAAAAATAATAAACTGAATCAGGTCCTTTATCTTTCAATAACTCCAGCTGGTCGTCAGCAGTGCCTCGATAAGCATTCCTAAATTCCATCAGGTTCTTGAACATTCTGCTAGCAGCTCCTGATGCAGGCACAATTTTTATGATCTTATTCTCAGCAGCAAAGTCTTCAAAAACTGAGACCATTTCATCCATTTTCTTGGTACTCAATTGAGTAATACCATTCTTGACTGTTGCTGGATTTGAGAGAGCAACAAAAGGAAAGCCCGTCTTATAATTCTGTATTTGCTTATCTAATAGTGAAGGAGAAATATTTCTTTCCTTCATAATTTGTAAATCCTTTTCACTGAAGTTATTATCCATGATTTTACCTTTAGTATTCTGAATCCAAAGATGTAAAAGTAATCAAATAAAGCATACTACTTATTTGCTATTTTCCAGGCGGAAATAAATACCATTCTGCTTATTGCTGCGAATTTTTCATATTCAATCTTGTCCCATGTATCAGTTGGCCTGTGGTAGTCGTCATGTATTCCGCAAAAGAAATATAATACGGGTACATTAACATCTTCAAAACTTGCATGATCTGATCCATTCATGCGATAATCCCTGTCAGAAATGTACTGATATTCTGGTTTAAGATTGTCTTTAACATACACTTCAGCAGAATGAGTAGTGCGGGCTATCTGACTATCTGCAGAGTCACTAATATATACATAAACATAATCAGTGTTTTCACTATGCTTGTTATCGCTTCTTCCAATCATATCCATATTGATGGTGGCAAGCGTATTTTTAATTGGAAAAAGAGGATTGCTTACATAATACCTGGAGCCTAACAGTCCCCGTTCTTCTCCTGTAACCGGCATGAAAAGAATGCTTCTTTTGGGTCTTATACCAGCTTTTGCAAGGCTCGAGAATGCTTCAGCGATTTCAATCACTGCAGCTGTTCCTGTCGCATTATCATCTGCCCCGTAGTAAGTGTTATTGTCTCTAATTCCAAGATGATCAAAATGAGCAGTGATAATCACATATTCGTTGCTTAGATCTGTGCCTGGCAGCAAGGCAACAATGTTTTCTGTTTCAATGATTGCACCACCTTGACTACTTGCTAATTTGATTTTTGAATTGAATGCTCCGGTTTGTTTTTTTCCTTTATACAAATTCCCCACAGCCTTATCAAACAATCTTTGTCTGACACCAAAAATTCTAGATGCATCATTGATTCCAATATGAATGAGTCCGGAAGCCTTGTTGTTATCTGATTCCTTAAATGGAAACCCTAATTGTCCCCCTCCTCTGAATTTTTGTTCTATTCTAATGGTTTTGTCAATCTGATTATGATCTGGATTGATGCGGATTGCGGCCACCGCACCATTATTGTATGCATAAGTTGCCTTTGCTTCACCTCTACCAGTGTATTCTGGTAGGTATGTTCCTGAAATCAGGTATTTACCCTTTTTATCTTTTGGCTCACCAGCAATAAATGCCACTACTTTCCCTTTTACATTGATACTCTCAAAATCAGAATATTTTTCATGATCAATTCCATAACCTACAAATACCAGATCATAATCTGCATCCAGGTCTTTGAGCTTTCCAGTAATATGCAAATCTGAACCTGTTGATAGCGTGTCATTACTAATGATCAACTTAAGATTTTGCCAAGCACCTTTAATCAGAGAGAACTCTTGGAAATATGGATCTCCATGAAGAGATGGCCCTTCAAGATCCATTTGAACGAATTGTTCTTTGATGTATTGCGCGGCAAGTTTTTGTCCCTTTTTGCCAGTATCCCTGCCTTCAAACTCCTGAGATGCCAGTATCTTAACATGTTCTTTTAGCTCAAGAATGCTAATGCTTGCTGAATACTGTAAGAGTACAGAATCTTGTCCGTTTACCAGAAAGAAGGGCAAGCAAATCAAAATAAGAAAGACTTTTTTTATCATCGAAAGTTGTATTTTCATCAAAAATACGGATATTCATCTCTACAAAATGCAAAACCAAAAATTATAATGAAAACTTCTATTCTATATGCTATATCAGTAGTGTTATTATCATGCTGTATGACAAGTCTTTATGGACAGAACTTGAATGCTGAGCAGAAAGGCTTTGTTGAGATCATTGGTCACAGGGGAGCAGCATACCTGGCACCTGAAAACACCCTTGCGTCTGTTGTTAAGGCAGTAGAGTTGGGTGCTGATGCTGTTGAGGTAGATATATATTTGAGTAAGGATGATAAAATTGTTGTGATACATGATAAGACTACAGAAAGAACTACAAACAAGAATTTGCTTGTAGCTGAAACAAATTATTCAGAACTGAGTAAACTGGATGCCGGTTCCTTCAAGTCTCCGGATTACCGAGGTGAAAAGATTCCTCTTCTAGGTGATATCCTGGATTATCTTCCAGATTCAATTATGATATAT
>JAGLDP010000086.1 GCA_023145515.1 Bacteroidales bacterium | reverse complement strand
TAGTTGCGGCAAATTATAATTGCCCTGGGCAATTAGTAATTTCTGGTACTGTACCTGCAATTGACAAAGCATGTGAGATATTATTAGAAAAGGGAGCAAGACGTGCATTAAAACTACCTGTTGGTGGAGCATTTCACTCTCCGCTGATGGAACCTGCAAGAACAGAATTGGCTGCGGCTATTGCTGAAGCTCCAATAGCAAAACCCCGATGCCCGATCTATCAGAATTATAATGCAAAGCCACAAAGTGATCCTGATCAAATTAGGCAAAATCTTGTATTGCAATTGACAAATCCGGTCAGGTGGACTCAAACTGTTCAGAACATGCTATCAGACGAAGCCACTGAATTTATTGAAGTTGGTCCGGGAAAAGTTCTGCAGGGCCTGATAAAAAAAGTTGATCGGGGATGCCAGGTATCAAGTGCTCAAGTATAATTCTCAAATCAATTAAGAAATATTTACTTATCTTTGAGTTATTGTGAAAACAGTAACATAAAATGATAATTAAGTCTAATATAAAGCGCCTCTTACAATACCGGATATGTCTTGGAAAATTCAAGGAACTGGGTTTTACGAGAGTTTATTCATACAATCTAGGAAATGCTGCTGGTGTTAGTCCTGAACAGGTAAGAAAAGATTTTTCAACCTACGGAATAACGGGAAACAAAAAAGCCGGCTATGAAATCTCTTCCCTATTAGAGATTTTAAACCGATTATTCGGAATGGACAAGACCCATAACATTATTATTGTGGGCATGGGAAATATGGGTCGTGCCCTGGCAAACTATAATGAAAGATTTATCACTCAACATGTATATATCTATGCTGCCTTTGACATGGATCCTTCAAAACATAATAAGACCTCAGGTATGCCTGTGTTCCCCTTATCAAAGATTCCTGATATAGTTTCTAAGAACGATATTACAACGGCTATCATTTCAGTTCCAGCCATTGCAGCTCAGGAAGTCTGTAATCTTTTGATCGATGTAGGTATTAAAGGGATTTTGAATTTTGCCCCAATAGTTTTAAAAGTTCCTGATCATGTAGTTATCAACCATTTAAATCTAAGCACTGAGATAGACGCAATTATATACTATCTAAACGAAAAGCTTGATACCAGATAAAAACAAAAAGAGGACAAAAACTTATATCAAACAATACCCTGATCTACCATAGCATTAGCAACTTTCAGGAAGCCAGCGATATTAGCACCTTTTACATAATCAACAAAACCGTCGTCTGTTGATCCATGAGTCACACACTGCTCATGAATATCCTTCATAATCTGATGTAACTTAGCATCAACTTCTTCGCGAGTCCAATTCAGCTTCATAGAATTCTGAGACATTTCCAGTCCAGAAACAGAAACACCACCAGCATTAGCAGCCTTTCCTGGTCCGAAAAGAATCTTATTTTCAAGAAATACCTCAACAGCTTCAGGAGTGGAAGGCATATTTGCTCCTTCACTTACGCAAAAGCAACCATTATTAACCAAGGTTTGTGCATCGTCACCAGACAGCTCATTTTGAGTAGCGCAAGGAAGTGCAATATCACACTTAACTTCCCAAGGGCGTTTGCCTTTATGGAATTCGACACCAAATTCAAGGGCATAAGGCTGAACGACATCATTATTAGAGGCACGCAGTTCAAGCATAAATTCGATCTTTTCGCCACTAATTCCGTCAGGATCATATACATATCCATCAGGACCAGAAATAGTTACCACTTTTCCGCCTAGCTCAGTTACTTTGCTAACAGCACCCCAGGCAACATTACCAAAACCAGAAACACAAACTGTTTTACCTTCAAAGAAATCGCCTTTTGTTTTCAACATCTCTTTGGCAAAATAAACATTACCAAATCCGGTTGCTTCAGGACGAATAAGAGATCCACCCCACCCGCGTCCTTTACCGGTAAAAACGCCAGTATTTTCACGGGCTAATTTCCGATACATTCCAAACATGTAACCGATCTCTCTTCCACCAACACCAATATCACCAGCTGGAACATCAGTTTCAGGGCCAATAAGCTTCCAAAGTTCAAGCATAAAAGCCTGGCAGAAGCGCATAATCTCTGAATCTGATTTTCCTTTAGGATTAAAATCAGAACCTCCTTTACCTCCACCCATAGGAAGGGTTGTTAAAGAATTTTTAAAAATTTGCTCGAATCCCAAAAACTTAAGAATGCTAAGATTAACGCTAGGGTGAAAGCGCAGCCCACCTTTATAAGGACCAATTGCATTATTGAATTGAATCCTGTATCCAAGATTGACAACTACATTGCCTTCATCATCAGCCCATGGAACCTTAAACGTCATTACACGATCAGGCTCTACCAATCGATCGATAATACCTGCTGATTCAAAATGTGGGTTTTCTGAATAAACTTCTTCAATAGATTCAAGAACTTCCCTAACAGCTTGAAGATACTCCATCTCACCAGGATGTTTCTTTTCAAGACCAATCATTATTCTTTCTACGTTCATTATTCTGGCATTAAATATTATTTAGCAAAATTAGAAAATTGGTTTTGGATAATCCCAAGATTTCAGCACTATTATTTATGATTTTACTCATATTTTACTGCACATTAAGTCATTAATCATCAGAGCCCTGCCAATCATTATTAGAATCAATACTCTTTCCTGGTCTAAATATAGCTCCGCAATTTCTAGCACCATCAATTTTTATTAGGATAGTTTTCTCAAAACGGACATGACGAATATACTCATCCTCATATACAGCTTTCTGATTATCAAGAAAATCCAAGTCATACTTACCATCACCTAAAAAGGGATTGATAGTAAAATATCCAACTCTGAATGAGGTCAGATTTTGAAAGAAATGCGTTCCCTGACTAGGGTCAATTCTATAATCAGGAAGTCCGGATTCTACAATCACACGAGCGGCTGAAATTTGAACCCATTTCACCGGAATTCCAAGCCACGGATCACTAGACCCCCATCTACCCGGACCAATCAAAACGTAGTTCCTTCCTGATTCAATAAACTTGTCATTAATTATCTCTATCTGATCAGCAATCTTCATACTATCAGCAGCTCTGAAGCACTCAGGTTTTACATAAACAATATCATAAATATCTTTTATCAGTCCATTCCCCAAGGCTGATTTGGAATGAATAATAGTATCCTCCGGATTCACTTTCCCCATTTTCATACTCAGCTCATCAGAGGATGCAACTATTGGTCTGATTTGCAAAAAGCTAAAAACATTTGGCACACCTTTAGGAGTATCCAAATTCACTGCAAATTCAATTTCAATAGGATTATTCATCTCCCTTTCACCAATTTTAAGAAGATCGTAAAGAATCTCTGCCAATGGAAAGGATCCGTGCTTCAGAACCGGGTTAAAAGTGAGCACTTTTCTACCAGGGTGTTTATAAGAATCACGAATAATATTATAATCCATATCGTAAGAAGAAGCAACAAAGCGTAAAGATTTATCTGCCTCTGCCTCACGTATCCTCATTTTGAGGATATTAACCCCATCATCAGTAGAAGGATGGAAACTATCATTGAATAGATCAAGAGCATAGAACTCCTTTTGAGTTTCTCTCAGAGCACTTGCCGGGCTCGACAATTGCAAAATCTTCTTTGGGTATTTAGGAGAAAATCGCAGTCCTATTCCACCCTCTACAATCATTCGTCCCAAGCCAAAAGCAATCCTTACGATCCCGTCTTCAGATTTCTCCTGATCGATAGGATAAAAGTTCACTGATCTTGCCACGCCCGAAATAGTTGGGTAGAATCTATTACCATAGCGTGTACCGCAAACCTCCTGCAAAATAATTGCCATTCTTTCGGCATCTATCAGGTTATGAGTTGCCGCCATATATGCCTTAGAAGATTTAAAGTACACAGAAGCATAAACAGATTTAATAGCTTCGGTGAGCATAGTCATCATCCTCTTTCTATCTGAATCCGTTTTAGGGATCATAAAGGTACTGTATATCCCAGCAAACGGCTGGTAGTGTGAGTCCTCAAGAAGGCTAGAACTCCTCACAGCAATAGGTCCTTTGATTACTCGAATGAAAGCTTCGAGATCATCAAATATTTTAACGGGCAGAGTTGCATTGATAAACACTTGCAATATTTGATCATCATTGAGCTTTGAAGTAGCCACTCTCCAGAGGTTATTCAGATCCATGAACTCCTCAAATATTTCAGTTGACAAAACCACGGTACGAGGAATGGTAACCAGAACCCCGTTCCATCGACTCATCAGGTTATTTCTTTTAATAAACGAATCGATAAAGGCCAGTCCTCGTGCTTTGCCCCCCAATGACCCCTCTCCAATTCTTGAAAATAGCACATATTCGTCGAATCGATCCTTATCAAATTTTGCAATTACGCCTCTGGATTTCAACATCCTATAACTGGCTATAATTTGGTGAATATAATTTCTGGCAGCCTCAACACCACCAAAATCTTTTACTGATTTATACTTTAAATATGATGCAATTTGGGGAAATGCTCTTGCATTCAACCATTTTGAAATATCATTATTATTGAAGTGATATGTCAATGAAGGCTCCGGTATTTTTCTTATTGCATGTTGCAGCTCCCTCAGGCTTGAAGCCCTACCAATTTCTTCCTGAGAGTCTGGATCTCTGAAAATAAAATCACCAAAAGCCATGTATCTGACCATAAAATTACGCACCTCAATTTCCAGAGTCTTTGAGTACTTATGAATAAATGAAGCCTTTAATGCCTGGGCTTTAGCCTGGTTAGTCAATTCAGACGATTGCAGCAAGAAAGGCATCAAAGGATCATTACTCCGAACATGCTTACAGAATTTGATACCTGCCTCAGTATCCTTTACACCATCAAGCTTAAAGGATATATCTGAAATAATACCCAAGAGGTTCTCACGATATTTATCATACAATTCAACTGCATGATTATAATCAGTTGCAAGAAGGATTTTCGGTCTTCCTCTCATTCTGAGCATTCTCTTATGCTCATTGAGACCTTCCTGCATAAATGCTTTAGATTGTTTAAAAACGATCTTATACATATTGGGCAGGTAGGCTGAATAATACCGAATAGAGTCTTCTACCAGCAAAATGCACTGAACACCAACTTCATCAACATCATAAGAAAGATTCATCCTATCTTCAATCAGCTTAATAATAGCCAATAAAAGATCTGCTTGTCCGAGCCAGGAAAAAACATAATCTACAGCACTAAGGTCCTCTTTATCAAGTTTGACAGATACTTCCTTACTAAAATGCGTAAGTACCACGATAGGAATCTGAGCATAGCTTTGTTTAATTCTTTTTGACAGTTCAAAAGCATCAACTTCTCCTACGCTAAGCATAGTGATAATCAGGTCAACATTCTCTCTCATCAGGGTATCCATAGCATCGTTTCCATTATTAGCCTGGATAAAAATGGGTGGATACCTAAGATTTAGGGATACATATTCATTAAAAATCTGCTCATCGATTCTACCATCCTCTTCAAGCATGAAAAAATCATAATTACTACAGATTATCAATACCTTATAGATACGTTTCTGCATGAGGCTGCTAAACTCAGCTTCACTAAATTCAAAACGGTCAGGTTGCAGAAATGGCTGAGGTGTATTTTCCATATCAATTATTATCCTTTTGACTAATTAGTGCCTGACGCTTCTTACCATCCATAATGATTGTGAGCGGCTCTTCAAATCGAATATGGTTAAAAAAGTTTGTCTTCTCAACAAGCTTCTGCTGCATTAGTAGTTCCTGATTAATAAAACTCTTGCCCACGCTATGAACAGAAAAATACCCAACATTCATTGAGGTAACATTATGAAAGAAATGACTTCCGAGTGAGGCATCCAAGGGAAAATCCTCAAGGTCAGTTTCAACAATAACCTTGGCATTTGAGATCTGCGGCCATTTAACCGGTATTCCGATAAAACGATCACGAGTACCCCAGCGACCTGGTCCGATCAAAATATAACTCCTACCCTCAGCCATCAGCTTTGAATTCAGTTGAGTGATTTCCCTGGCCATTTCTACTGTTTTTAGTTTATCAAATCGCTTCGGATCAATAAAAATAATATCTGTAAGCCCCTCAATAATTCCATTACCCAAACTCTTTTCTGCATATAAAACGGATGTCTCGATATCCACTTCTTCAAAACTAACCTGATTACTATCACCGTTCCCCACCATAGGCTTTATCTGCAGCAAATAGAAAGAAGATCTGAATAGAGAGTCCTTATCCAGATCAACTGCATATTCAATCTCAACCGGAGTACCAATAGCTTCATGAATAACATCAAGCAGCACTTCAACTGCTTTAGCCAGAGGGGCATATTCATATTGAAGGACATCTGCAAAATTCATTATTCGGGGACCATAAATATCTAATCCTGGGGAAATCCTGTCATTATCCGGATCATAAACAGAAGCAAGATGCTTCAGGGAACCATGTTTTTCAGCCTCAGAAATATCTAGTTCAATGATCCCCTCATCCTCACCTTCAAGGAAATTAATATTACTCTGTTTCAGATTTGCAGCATAAAACCTTATCTGGGAGTTCTTAAACTGGTCTTTATCGGTAGCATTCTGAATAGTTGGATATTTAGGAGAGAAACGCCATGCCTTTTCACCTTCAACAACATATCGGCCCAAACCAAGAGCTATCACAGCCAGACCATCTTCAGGTTTCATGTGTGCTACAGGATAATAATTATAGGATTGCGCGGTACCGCTGATATGGGGATAAAAGTAGTTTTCATATTGATTACCAACCAGTTCCTGAATCACCACGGCCATTTTCTCCTCTTCAACTTTATAATGAACTGCCTCAAAATATGTTTTGGCTTCAGTAGAGAAAATTGAAGCATAAACCATTTTTACAGCTTCCTGAATTTGTTTAAACCGAACATTAAAATCCGGATCTGAATTCGGAAGGACATAAGTCTCAAATATTCCGGCAAATGGGTGCAAAAGTGAATCTTCAAAAATACTGGACGAGCGAATAGCCAGAGGTTTATTGATAAGACGGATAAAAGTCTTCAGCTTCTTCTTCAATTCAAATGAGAGCTCACTCATCATAAATAGCTCTCTTACTTTCCGATAATCAGTTTCTGTTAATACCTGACTATGGAGAGCATTTCTTTCCATAAAGATCTCAAATTCATCAGTTCCAATTATGACTGTCCGCGGAGTTTTTATCACCATCTCAGGAACCATCACACTGAAGTCAAGATTATTAAGAATAGCATTAATAAATGCCAGGCCTCTACCTTTTCCACCAAGTGAGCCGGTACCAAAGCTCACAATATTTCGCCAATCCAAAATTGCAGATTCATCAAAGTTCACAACTTTGCCTTTATCCTTATCAATACGATAGTTTTCGATAACGTCAAGAATATATTCTCTAAGTTCTTTAGGCGATGCAAAGTCAGATGCTTTCAGAGGATTAATAAGCCGGGCTAGTTGAATCTCTCCTCTTGCCATAAGCCATAATGAAAAGTGATTCTTTAATGCATGGTATAAAATAGATTCATCCGGAATTGATCTCAATTGCTTCTCAAAGTCTTTCATTGACTTGGCCACCGCAATTTTCATCCCTGCATGGTTTCTGTAGATGAAGTGTCCGTAACCAAGAGAATATGTAATAAAAGTCTTCAGGTCCTGCAAAAGGGTATCTGAGTTTTTATTCATGAATGTAGCCTTTAAGTCAACGGCATTCTTCTCATAAATAGAATCAGATGATTGCAATATGGCAGGCAGGTCAGCTCTATGCGATTGAACATACTTCAGAAAGCTGATTCCGGCAGTTTCATCAATGACCCCAGTTCGTGTAAATTTGACATCAGAAATCACACATGCCAGATAGTCTTGATACTTTTGGAAATACGAAATCGCCTCCTCATAATTGGTAGCCAGAACAACTTTAGTTCTGGCACGCATTCTTGATATTTTATCGAGTTCATTTGTTTTGGCCTCAGCGATTAACTCTTGGGTTTGTTCAAACACAAGAGTGTATAGCATAGGCAGATACCGGGAGTAGTATTTGGCAGAATCTTCTACTAAAAGTATTACTCTCACCAGGCCAACGTTGGTGTCATTTTCAACATTTATCCGGTCTTCGAGAAGTTTCACCATAGCGAAGAAGATTTTCGAATCTCCGTTCCAAATAAACAGTTGATCAATAGAAGGAAGCGTTTGATCACCTGTCTCAAGCAAGCCAATTTTACTATTATTATTGAGTAGTAGAAAGATTTTCATATCAGGATACCGGTTCTTTATTCGCTCACTAAGTCGAATTGGAGCCTTCGTATCCACGCCTACCATCAACACGATAAAATCAAATTCTCGTTCTTTCAAGATCTGCATTGCAGCCTGAGGTGAAGTAACCCCGGTAATTCTGGGAAGTGATGATAAGCTAAGATGATATATCTCTCCCATTGCCTGTTCAAAAAACCGGTCTTCATTCTCCAGAATATAAGTATCATATAAGGTAGCAACAAGTAATATTTCACTCACCTTATATTTCATCAAATCATGAAAAATATTTTTATCAGCTGTCTGCTTATTCAAAAACTTCTGTAATAGTTGCCGGCTATCCTTAAACGATTCATTATAAACAATTTTCTTATACCTGTAATCCTGATCCTGCGAAGGCTTAGTATCTGTAGTACTACCCAAAGCAGAATTTAAATATCCGGAAACCAGGCTTGAAATATTATTTAAAAGGTTTCGTTCCTCAGTAAGAAAAGGACCTTCATCCAGTTCAGGAAACAGGTGGGTATAATACACCTCCACCAGTCCTGATTTACCATCCATTGTAGTAAACTCTTGGCGTTGAAACCATTCAGTCTGACGAAAGCGCAAACTGTGATATTCCTGATTATGAAAGATAATTCTCGCACAAGTATTCTGCGGATACTGCCAACCTCGTGGAATAAGCAAAGCAATTTGTCTCAAGGTATCCTCTATAGGTTTTGCTTCAGCAATAATAGCAGCAGTGCGGTTGATTGTCATCAACTCCTTTACCCGCTCTGTATGCTCTGCCAGAAGAACTTCAATATCTGCCAGACTGGCTTTATTTTTTTCCATAGTTGATTGTATGAAGCCCTACAAGTTAGATAAAATGATGGAATGAAGACTTGTATGAAGCAAAAAAAAGGGAAGACTAAAGCCTTCCCTTTTTTTCATAACACTAATGTATTATTTAATTTCCCAAATAGCCCCTGCCATCAATACATCCTGCATAGACTTATTTTTTGTTTGCGCCTTAGCTTCTTCGATTTGCATTACAACTGCCTCATCGTAAGTATGCTGATGCTTGTAGTCCCTAATAACTCCTAAAGCAACAGGAAACTTAGGATACTCCATATTAGCCAGCATTACATGCATGCCAGTATAATGGTTTTGGGCATCATGTATCAA
>JAGLDP010000085.1 GCA_023145515.1 Bacteroidales bacterium | reverse complement strand
ATAGACTGACGAATCCACCAAACAGCATACGAAATGAATTTGAACCCCCTGGTTTCATCAAACTTCTCAGCAGCCTTAATCAATCCAAGGTTACCCTCGTTAATCAAGTCAGGCAAACTCAAACCCTGGTTTTGATACTGCTTAGCAACAGAAACAACAAAGCGAAGATTTGCTTTTGTTAGTTTCTCTAGTGCTATCTGATCTCCCTTTTTGATCCGCTGCGCCAGTTCAACTTCTTCTTCTACCGTAATTAGCTCTTCTTTACCAATCTCTTGAAGGTACTTATCAAGTGATGCACTCTCCCGGTTGGTAATTGATTTTGTGATCTTTAACTGCCTCATATTGCTTTCTGCTCTCGAAAAAATTTGTGCAAAGATAGACGTTTAACGCACTCCGGCAATGTTTTGTTTCGATAAATAGCCAAAAAAATCAAAAAAAAACAAAAAGGCCCGACATATTTAAAATGCCGGGCTCGGTTTGGCTGACAGGGTCAGTTATTTTCTAAACGTAAAATAATCATATCTACCATTGGTAAGAATACCTTCGATAAATACCCCTCCTTTTTTAATGCTTTCAATAATCCTCCTAAGATCTTGTATATCATTGATTTTAATCTTATTGATCTCAGTAATCACAAAGCCTTCAGGCACTCCGTTCCTTTTCAAAACTCCATCTTTCAGATTTTCTACCCGTACTCCATGACTAATATCCATTCGCTCCAGATCTTCATCATCAAGACTCACAATATCTGCTCCTAACCATATCCAAAACTCTGAACTTGATACCATTGTAGCACTAGAATCATGATCTTTCAATTCAACAGAAAATATTTTCTCTGATCCTTTTCTATCCACAGTGATCTGAACAATTTCACCAGGACTATATTTCATTACCTGCTCTTGCAATTGAGAAGAGCTTAAAACATGGTGACCATTAATAGAAAGAATAACATCCCCTTTTTTCAATCCTGCAAAAGCAGCTCCTCCTTTTGCATTTAAATCACTAACATATACACCTGATTTTACATCCAGTTTTTCCTGCTTAGCAAAATCAGGGTTAACACTATTTATGGTTACGCCTAATGCTGCACGTTTCACCTCTCCAAACTCAATAATATCCATCATTACCTTCTTTGCAATAATGGAAGGAATTGCAAATGAGTATCCTGAGTAAGCTCCTGTTTTGGAGGCAAGGGCTGTATTAATTCCAACCAGTTCACCTCTGAGATTTACCAACGCGCCACCACTATTACCAGGATTGATAGCTGCATCAGTTTGTATAAACGACTCAATTGCATTAGGATCTCTCTCAATACCTGTTACCTGACCGTATCTATTTCGCTTATATTTTGTACCTATCAATTGAATATTTCTGGCTTTAGCACTAACGATTCCGGCAGTAACTGTTGTATTCAGACTCAAGGGGTTTCCCACTGCCAACACCCAATCGCCTAGTTGTAATTCATCAGAGTCACCAAAAGTCAGGTAGTGCAAGTTTTCTGCTTTTACTTTCACAATAGCCACATCAGTATTAGGGTCAGTACCAACCAGTTCTGCGTCAAGCATTGTGCCATCATTCATTTTGATTTTTATTTCATCCGCTCCCTGTATGACATGATTATTCGTGATAATATAACCATCAGGAGAAATAATAACTCCTGACCCATAACCACTTTTAGGAATCACTTCCTTGCTACTTGGCTCATTAAAGAAATATTCAAACATATTGCCATAATGGTTTTGCTCTAAAAACTTTGTAGAAGTTACATGCACAACAGCATCCACTGAAAGCTGAGCAGCCAACCTGAAATCAGCCGTTTCGAGTCCCCCATCCGGCAAAGAAGTTAAATGCGCAGAAGATTCCTGAACTTGCTGCACATACTTAACTTCTGGTTTCACAAACAGACTGAACCCAATAATTCCAAGAATGCTTCCGAGGAAGGCGATCGCTATTATCCCAACAAATTTCTTCATGTTCATAATCTATATTTTAATTTTTTATCTTTATCACTCTCTGTTATGGCAGTCAAAAACTATGCCTCTCAATATATTTAACGTTTGAAATTACATAAGTGTTTTGATATTGCGCAAACTTTAACACTACTTAAACTAAAGAAACTCAATCCTTAACAGTTATTAACAAAGATATGGGAGAATTACAATTCCAAAAATGGCAGGCTACTGGCAACGACTTTGTTATTATCGATAACAGGGATGGAATCTTAACAAATCTGTCGTCAGACTGGATCAGCAGGATATGTGACCGTAATTTCGGGGTAGGTGCTGATGGATTCATGTACATTCAGAATCACAATGAGTGCGACTTTGAGATGAAGTATTTCAATTCAGACGGACTCGAGGCAGAAATGTGTGGTAATGGTGCCAGGTCAATAATTGGTTTTGCAAAAAGTCTTGGCATAATTGATCGTACTACCAGTTTTCAAGCTATTGATGGAATTCATCGGGGATGGGTTCTACAAGCAGACCATTATCGTATAAAAATGGTAGATGTTACAGCAATTAAGAAGGATGCGCATGGAATTTTTCTCAATACTGGAGTTCCGCACTTGGTCATTTTTACAAAATTCACTGATCAGCTTAATGTTTTCGAGCAGGGAAGAAAAATAAGATATAGTAAGAAATATGAGCCTGGGGGCACCAATGTGAATTTCATCAGTTTCGATGGCAACAGCATTATGATGAGGACCTACGAAAGAGGTGTTGAAAATGAGACCTTGTCATGCGGAACCGGGGCTGTCGCATCGGCTATAGCACTAGAATATCTGCACAATAACGGCATGTCGACTTATGAAATAAAGGTACCAGGGGGTATTCTCAAAGTAAGTTTTAAGAAAATTAGCAAAGATCATTTCCAGGAGATTTTTCTGGAAGGAGAAGCCAAAATGGTATTTAAAGGAACCATTAAGTTACCATAAGAATACTCTTCTGCTTATCTCAAACTATACGTCAATATTTGCGTAAGTAGCGTTTTCTTCAATAAATTCTCTACGTGGGGCCACTTCGTCACCCATCAACATAGAAAAGGTTCTATCTGCAACTCCAGCATCTTGAATTGTTATTTGACGAAGGGTTCTGACCTCAGGATTCATTGTAGTATCCCATAGCTGAGTAGCATTCATTTCTCCAAGACCTTTATATCTTTGAATATGCACACCACCTTCTTTTCCGCCAGTGATCCGCTTAACCATTAGATCACGCTCTGCATCACTCCAGCAATATTCTTCAAATTTACCTTTCTTAACCTGATATAGCGGTGGAGCTGCAATGTACAAATACCCATTCTCAATAATCGGCTTCAAGTACCTAAAGAAGAATGTCATAATAAGTGTGGCAATATGAGAACCATCAACGTCGGCATCACACATGATGACTACTTTGTGATATCTGAGTTTAGTTAGATTCACTTCTTTTGAATCATCTTCAGTACCAATAGTTACGCCCAATGCTGTATAAATATTCTTGATTTCTTCATTTTCAAAAATTTTATGCTGCATTGCCTTTTCAACATTCAGGATTTTACCTC
>JAGLDP010000084.1 GCA_023145515.1 Bacteroidales bacterium | reverse complement strand
GAAGAATTATCAGAAACCGGTTCAGATGAGCCTACTCCCTTTGATTGTAAGCGTGACGACTCGATACCGGCATTTATTAAAGCAATCTTTAGCGCTTCAGCACGATCTCTGCTGAGTTTATAATTGTATTCTTCTGTCCCACGAGCATCCGTAAAACCAGTAATAAGAATATTGATATCCGGATTTTCAAGCATCATTTTGTAAACCTGCTTTATTTCCCCATAAGATTCAGCCTGAAGTACGGCAGAATCAAAATCGAAATAAACTTGTTGTAGTATTTTAATATCACCCTTTCTAATAGGCTTAAGTGAGATTATTACTGGCTGTGATTCAGTATATTGCCTATTCTTTAAATCAAAATACTCTGAATAAAAAAGATATCCGGGATGTCTAACAATAAATGAGATAATAATCCTGCTTGGCAACCCAAGCAAAAACTCACCACTTACAGGATCAGAATCAACTAGTTGTAGCAGTTCACCTACCTGATTCCTGATTTCCACACTTGCAGCGATTGCTTTCCCACTCAAAGAATCCAGTACCCTACCGGAAATATAATTAAGAGCTTGTGGCCTGTCAGACAGAGACAATTCAATTCTGTACAAGTCTCTTTTTGTGATCGAATCTCGATCTGACGAGAAAATTGCATATTCGCCTGATCCGGACAAAGCAATACCAAATTCATCAGAATAAGTATTTAAGGGATATCCAAGATTATCAGGCAATAAGCACTCCCCGTCTATATCTATCCGAGATAGAAAAATATCAAAACCACCCATACCTATCCATCCTTTGGAAGAAAAATACAGGCTTTTTCCATCACCATGAATAAATGGTGACATCTCATCACTATCTGTATTAATTGACGGTCCCAGATTAACTGGATCCTGCCATCCTGAATCCGGAGAATATGCAGCCTTCCAAATATCCATCCCTCCATATCCCCCGGGTCGGTTGCTTGCAAAGTATAGACTTCTGCCATCAGGACCTAAACAGGGTGTTGACTCCCAATATCTCGTATTTACAGGATACCCAATATTCACAGGCTTTGACCATTCCGAATCCACTTTTACAGAATGATATAGATCACAGCCGCCCTTCGAATCAGGTCGATTGCAGGCAGTAAAAATCATTAAGCGACCATCTTGTCTGATAGTTTGGGTTCCCTCATTTTTTACTGAATTAAGAGGCTCAGGAAGTTTTCTGATTGAAGTTACAGCATAGTCATTCAATTGACCGATATACAAATCTTCTTGTTCGGGTTGACCTCCATGCTCTTCCTCCTTTGAATCCTGTCGGGTAAAAACCAACTGTTTGCCATCAATAGTTAAAGAAGGAAAATACTCGAGAGCATCAGTATTAACCCCCTTCAGTGGATAAACCTTTGGATCACCATCATACTGTTCCATTTGATCAATAGAAAAATTAAGGTTTAAGCTTAGCTTACCAGAAATGACACTATCCTCGTGAGACTGTTTGCAGCTGATAAATCTTCTCAAAAACTCTTCAGATTTATAATATTCTCCTTTTTCAAAAAGCAGTAGGGCAATTTTCAAGCTAACAAAATGAAACTCAAGAGAGTCAGAAAGAAAAGTATTAATATATGACTCACAAGCTCTTTCATTCCATGACAATTCATCTTCGCATTGAGCTTTTAGCAACCAGGCATTTGCATATTTAGGATTATGAGCAAGTATTTTCTCTAACCTTGATAAGGATTTTTGCAATTCTAAATTTTGATAATCCTGTTCAGCTAAGGCAAATTGTTTCTGATATTTGGGTGATATTTGCTTATGCTTTTGTCCATGTGCATCTACACTAATAAGCATGCTAATCAACAAGACAGAAACTAATATGCGGGTCATTATCATCAAGGTATTCCAATGTACTTATGTGATTGTAACGAAATTCTCCATTGTTTATTGGCTTTCACGTATTTCACGAGCAGAGGAATAATTTGCTCTCTCATACTCCATTCGGGTTGAAGAAATAAGTGGCAAGATGGCTTAACCAAAGCAGCATTTTCTGCAGCCCAATCAAGATCCTCGGGATTCTGGATTATCACTTTCAGCTCACCTGCCTGCTCAAGGTATTCCTTCTTTGGTGGATTTTGTTTTTTCGGACTCAAACATATCCAATCCCATTGTCCGGTAAGAGAATAAGCTCCAGATGTTTCCAAAAATAATTTAAAGCCAGCGTTCTTAAATTCCCGGGTCAAAAAACTCAGGTCATATAAAGAGGGCTCTCCGCCGGTAACAACAAGATTTTCAGCACCAGCCTCAAGCGCATTTTTAAGAATCTGATCAATTTCAACCAAAGGATGCTGATCAGCGAGCCATGACAACTTCGAATCACACCATGAACAACCAATATCACAGCCTCCCACTCTAAGAAAATAAGCAGGACTTCCTGTATGAAAACCTTCGCCCTGAACAGTATAAAACTGCTCCATCAAAGGCAACTTGTGTCCCGCTTCAAAAATATCGTCATTCATGATGAATTTCGTAATTGAATTTGTAAAGATAAGACATTTGCAAAAGCAGTATTATCTTTTTTTTACCCATATTGTAACTTATAAGTTTTATACCATGGACCGCATTATTGAAAACAAAAGTAAAAAGCGCAAGAAAATCCTTTGGATATCAGGTGCAGTACTGATTTCTACATTGATTATCTACCAGCTTGTATGGGCTGACCATAGTTCTAAACTTAACGTAGATCGTGATAAGATTACAATATCAGAAGTTATTGAAGGTGACTTTCTTGACTATATGACAGCTACCGGAACGGTGGAACCAATTGCAACAATATATCTTGATGTAATTGAAGGAGGTCGTATTGAACATATTTCCATTGAAGAAGGCAGTATGGTAAAAAAGGGAGATGTAATTCTTCAACTTAGCAACCCCGATCTGAATCTGAGAATTCTAACCAACCAGGCTAATCTGGCTGAACAGGAAAATCGATTACGAGACACTAAGCTAATGATGGAGCAGCAGAAGATTGAGCTTCGTCGACAGATAATCCAGTTAGAATTTGAACAAATACGACTAAAGAGAGAATTTGTCCGCAACAAGATATTTTTTGATAAAGGATTGATTTCTGAAGAAGAATATTTGCTGTCAGACGAAACTTACAAACTATCTCAGCAAACATTGGTCTTATTTAGTGAAAGAGCTACTCAGGACTCTATATTCAGAGCCACACAAGTGAAAAATCTGGAAGATGCTCTCAATCGCATGCACAGCAATTTAGCTTTGGTGAAAGATAAACTTGAAAGTCTGAATGTTAAAGCTCCGATCGATGGACAGTTAGGAACACTTGATGCAGAAATCGGGCAAACCATAAGTACAGGGTTCAGACTTGGTCAGATTAATGTTCTTGACGATTACAAAGTTATGGCTCCTTTGGATGAACACTGGATTGATCGAATTCGCGTTGGCTTGAGCTGTACGCTCGAAAGGAATAATCAGTCTTTCTCTCTCAAGATTGCAAAAGTATATCCTGAGGTTCGTAATGGCCGCTTCGATGTGGATATGGTATTTTCAGGAGAAAAGCCCAAAAATATTCGAACAGGACAAACATACAGAATCAGAGTTGAGCTGGGCAAACCAGAAAAAGCTCTTCAGGTAATGAAATCTGGCTTCTATTCTACTACTGGGGGCCAATGGATTTATGTAGTTGATCCTTCTGGAGATTTTGCTACAAAAAGGAATATCACTACTGGCAAAATGAATCCCCGCTATTATGAAATTCTTGATGGTCTTGTGGCAGGAGAGAAAGTGATTATTTCAAGTTACGATACTTTTGGTGACAATGACAAACTGATAATAAAATAATGAGTAAATGTTTCAAAATTATCTAAAAGTTTCCATACGCAATTTACTGAGGAATAAAGGGTATACTCTAATTAATCTCTTTGGATTAACTGTTGGACTGATGGCATCGATCTTGATTCTTCTCTTTGTTCTTGATGAGCTCAGCTATGACCGTTTTC
>JAGLDP010000083.1 GCA_023145515.1 Bacteroidales bacterium | reverse complement strand
ATGATTCTGAATCCCTGGCTTGATTGCCCACTCTCTATCCATAGTACTGATTTTGGGATTATTGAAGATGTTGCGATAGCCGAAACGGATTCATTAAACGATGTGATTTCCAGGCATTTTAACATCCAGATTAGAGATATGGATGATCTGGAAAAGATAAAGATGCCGGTGATTACTCATAATCAAAAGGCAACAGACAGGCGATATGAGATCATGCAAGAAGTATTTGGTGATATTATTCCGGTTAGGAAAGAAGGACAAACTCATATTTGGTATACTCCCTGGGATTATCTTATTCGGTGGTGGGGAGTTCAGGAGGCAATGGTAGATCTGATAATGAGGCCCGAGATGGTTCATGCTTTTTATGAAAAGATGGTACAGGCCTGGATGGTGGAGCTGGATCAATTTGTTGAGCAGAACCTTCTATCGCTCGATTGTAATAATACCCGGATTGGTTCAGGCGGATATGGTTATACAAAAGATTTGCCGGGAGAAGCTTTTAATCCTGAGAAGATTGAACCCTTAAATATGTGGGGGTGTTCTAACGCCCAGATTTTCTCTGATGTTTCGCCTGAGATGCACTGGGAGTTCGCCGTGGAGCATGATCTGAAATGGTTAGAGAGATGGAAGCTCACCTACTATGGATGCTGCGAACCGCTTGCAGGAAAGAGTCAGATTCTAAAACGCATTCCGAACCTGCGTAAAGTATCGTGCAGTCCGTGGAATAATACACAACAGGCTATTAATGAGCTGGGTACTGATTATGTAATCAGCAGAAAACCTAATCCGGCTATTTTTATTGGCGATCAATTCGATGAAGTTCTGGCCAGAAAAGAAATCAGGGAATTTTTGACACAAGCTGAGGGTAAATGTCATATCGAGTTCATAATGAAAGATATATCAACTGTTCAATATGACCCGCAGAGATTATGGCGGTGGGAAAAGATATGTATGGAAGAAGTTACCTGATTTCTTTGTATTCCAATTCGTAATTCAATAATTGCTCATGCAGCAGCTCGAAAACCTCATATTGTTGTTGGTTAGGAGCAAAATCAAAATTCTTACTGATGTCTCCTGCCAGAACTGATAGTTTTGAATATAGCAGGTTTGGATAACGGAAAGATTTTGAATCGCCTTCTCGTGATATGGACTGTAGCAACTTGTTTTCTATCGTAGCTAATTTTTTGTCTATATCCCGATTGTTTTTGATATCCACATTATTGCCATCATTGCCTTTCAAATGAACAAGATCATCTGCAAGAAGCTTGCGCTTCCATTCAATATCGTTTATCATTTTTGTGATCTTGTTAATATCAGTTTGCAAAAGGTGAAGCAGTTTTATGTTTTCCTCAATCTCTGCCTGACTTCCTGCTGAGGAAGGGTCTTTTAGAACCATAAGCGTTTGAGTCTGAGTATTGCCGTTCCATTCGATTGTTACCGTGTACTCACCCGGGGCTACCATGTAACCATTTAGTCCGCCAGATGTGCCCCAGCTTTGAAATGGATACCATCCCTCTTTAATCCATGTATCCCGGTATCGTTTTTCTTCAACTACCGTTGGATTTCCCTCTGGCTTGATTCTCAATTTCAGCGATTCTGCACCGGGATATCGCATGCCCCAGTTTACCCTGTTAATACCTTTTGATCCTTTTCCTCTGAGAGTTGAAATCACTTTGCCATTCTCATCAGAAACTGTGATTTTAATTGATTCCTGTGTTGCCTCTTTCAGATAGTAGTTGATATTTGCAGATGCACGGCCTGAAGAGCTGCCGGTTTTGCGATGAAAGCGATATGCTGATCGCGATTTAAACAGATGGAGATCAGATTTCACAACTTTATTATTCAACTGTTGCAATGGAGTAATGTCGTCCATTATCCAGAATCCGCGTCCGTAAGTTCCAACAACTAAATCATTGAAATGCTCTTGTACTACCATGTGGTGTACTGGTGCATGAGGCATATTGTTTTGTACTGGCAGCCACGTTTTGCCATCGTTGAATGAAAAATAGATGGCATTTTCAGTCCCTAGATACAGAAGACCTTCTTTGACCGGATCTTCATGTATCCAGTGGCAGTAACTGAACACTGATTTAGGAATATCCTCGCCAATAAACTTCCATGTTTTGCCGTAATTAGTTGTTTTGTAGACAAATGGATCGCGGTTATTCATCTGATGGAAATCAACAGTCAGGTAACATGTTCCGGCCTGATACCTTGAAGGTTCCAGGTTAGAAACAGTTCCATCCGGAGGAAGATTGGGAATGTTCTTAGTGACGTTCACCCAATTCTTTCCGCCATCACGGGTAATCTGAACCAGGCCATCATTTGTTCCGGCCCAGATGCACCCTTTTTCAATTGGAGATTCAGCCAGAGCAAAAATGAGACAGGCAAACTCTACTCCAATATTGTCTTTCGTTAAGCCGCCACTGGGTTGAAGCCAATCAGGATTATTGGTGCTTAAATCGGGACTAATAATCTCCCAGCTTTGTCCTTCATTGCTTGTTTTATGCACATACTGGCTTCCAACATAAACAGTATTATGATCATGTGGTGAGATTTCAATTGGGAAGGTCCAGTTTACTCTATATGTTGCATCTTTTCCTGCGGCTCCGTATGTTGACTCTGGCCATATCATAACAGTGCGATTATGTCCGGTACGATAATCTAAGCGTGTAAATTGCCCTACATAACTACCTCCCCAAACGATATTTGAATCTTCAGGATCTGGCACGATGAACCCACATTCTCCGCCAGCCGTTGAAGCCCAATCACCATCTGAACCTCTTGACATACTTGTACCCTTGTATCCTGGTCCATCCTGTTTGCCTCCATACACATTGTATGGAATCTGATCATCTACAGCTACATGATACATCTGGGCAATTGGGAGTTTGACTCGACTCCATGATACTCCCCTGTTGTAACTCATTATGACCACCGCATCATCGCTTATCATCATTCTGTCAGGATTAAGCGGATCTGCCCACATATCATGCGTATCGCCACTCCAGCCTGAGCGCTCGGTTGTTACACCGCCATCATAAGAAATACTATGGCTGTTTGCTGCAAAATAAACCAGGTTTTCATCGGCTGGGTTTACCATTATTCTTGAGGCATAATGAGGTCGTTCATTTAGAAGACGATCCCTGCTAACCAGTTTCCAGCGATCTCCGCCGTCTGTAGATTTCCAGAGTACACCATTATTTGGGGCTCCGGTTTCCATCATTGCATACACAACATCAGGGTTGCTGTTGGCAATTGCAATTCCAACTTTGCCAATAGGTCCGGATGGTAATCCATTTCCCTCCAGCTTCTTCCAGGTATCTCCTCCATCTGTTGATTTGTAAACCCCACTATTAGGTCCACCGCTTTCACGGCCATAAGTTTTAATTTCAAGGGGCCACATTCCTGCAAAGAGAATTCTTGGGTTATCAGGACGCATAGCAATTTCAAAACACCCGGTATTTTCATCTGCGAACAGAACATGTTTCCAGGTTTCTCCACCATCAGTTGTTTTAAATATGCCGCGTTCTTTCTGTGGCCCGTAACAATGACCCAGAGCTGCAACTAATACTATATCCGGATTGCGCGGGTCAATTACTATCCGTCCAACTCGCCCGGTCAGATCCAGTCCCATGTGCTTCCAGGTTTTACCTGCATCTGTTGATTTATACACGCCATTTCCTATTGATACATTGCTTCGAATAAAAGCTTCTCCGGTGCCTGTCCATACTACATTAGGATCAGAGGGAGCTATCGCAATAGCCCCGATCGACTGTGCTTCCATATCATCAAAAATAGGGAACCACTTTCCACCTCTGTCTGTAGTTTTCCATATCCCACCGGATGAAGCACCGATATAAGAGACCATATCATTGCCCGGGACACCAACAACCGCTGAGGTTCGGTTTCCGGGAGGGCCTATATGGCGATATCGTAATTGTGAAAATAGCTCAGAGGTGATTTCCTGAGCTGTGAGTCCTGTTGTTAGAAGAATTAGTCCTGTAACAAGAAGGGTTTGAATAAATGAACGTTTCATATTCGGGAGCTTAAGTGTTAGCAACAATTCCCGAAAAGGTAAGGAAAAAAATGGGTATGTCTCAGAATATCAACCGAAAAGCTAAGATGTTGTTGAGCAGGTGGAGGTATTTATTTGATGTATTCCTCCAAAATTCTCCTCATTCCCCCTTCTTCCTGGTACCCTACAATTTTTCGAACACCATTGCCTTCCGGATCTATCAGGATAAGAGTTGGATAACCAGTTATACCGTATTCAAGAGGATAGGTTTTTGTGCTGTCGTTTACTTGAGTCCAGATAGCACCATCATGTTCAATGGCCTCCAGCCAGCGCTCGTAATTTTTGGGTTTATCTACTGAGACAGAGATGATTTCGAAGTTTTTTGAGTCTTTCCATTCATCATAGATATTGATCAGATGAGGTGTGAGCTTTCGGCACCAGGGGCAGTCTACATACCAGAAATCGAGCAGAACCCATTTGCCTTTGAAGTCTGACAGAGAAACCAAAGCTCCGTCCGGATTGGGGTAAGAGAAGCCCGGAACCGGTTTGCCATTGGTAGTTTTGTCAGCAATTTCGTATTGCTTAACAATGCTCTGATATCGCTTATCCAGGGCGAATTCTTTAAAATGCTTCACATAGAAATCCAAATTTTCAGCATTCTCAGTACGCACTAATGGTAAGGTGATTACCAATCCGGCATAATTGGGATTTTCTTTGATTAGTTTTCTCGTGAGTTCTGTCTTCCGCTTTTTTACTTTTTCTTGGATTATCCAGGCTGCTTCACATTTCCCCTTGCTTCTGGGTTCTTCTTTGTATGTATTGCTCCATAGTTTCCATGCTGCCTTGACCTCCTTTTCCAGAGGTTTCAGCTCATCAAACAGCTCCTGTAGGATGATATTATTTTTAGTGCCGCCCAGTTTATATCCACCATCCTTGGAGTAAGTGATATCAATATCTCCTGGCTCCAAAATTATCCTGGTACGCTCCTGTGATGGGTAAGGAAATCCCAGTGAAACCAGTTTTGGAAAAGTATCAATCACGCCGGTGAAAGTGCAAGTGCCATCAAGCAGCAATAAGGTGTCTGATGAAGTATACCAATTGTTATGTACCATCAGGCTATCAGGTCCATCAGTAACTGTAACAGTAATATTATACTCATTACTTTGTTGGCATGATGACAGAATAAGTAATATCGCAAGTGCGGGTATAATGTTGGGTACTTTCATGTCAGATTAGTTTTGTTAAATAGCATAACGAAGGATTACCATTAGTCTGGCTTGGTCAAACTCGAAATCATATACTGGAGCTACATTGAGCATTACCGGAGATTTGCCGATGTTCCATTCAATATTAGGACCGAATCCATAATAGCGTTTGAGTATCAAGCCAGTTTTAAGTTTTGGTTTTACAGCATAGTTTAGAATAACGCTATACCAGAATCCAGAACCTCCATATTCGTATATCTGAAGAAGAGTTAGCTTATTAACCGCGATAAAGGATCCGACATTTAAGCGGTAAATTTGAGAATGTGTTTCCAAGCCGATACCAGCATTCAGGCTCATCCAGGGTGTTAGCTGGTATGATAATCCCCCATACGCCTCTCCCCAGTTAGGGTTGAGTAAGGCAAAAAAGTAGGTGCCCAACCTGGAGCCTTCATGGCTGGCAGAACCATAGATATTTATCTGAGGGGCAAACCATTCAGAGTTGGAGCGATTGCTGAGATTCTCATACTCAATGTGAGCGTATTTGTTGCTTTGGGCATTTATTGCTTGAAAAACAATAAGTATTAGGAACACCATAATCAATCTGTTCATCGGAGCAACTTTTTTCTGTTTTTTTAAAGATAATAAGATTTTTAATTAATTGGATGACAACTGTATTGCTTACTTGGTGTACCTTTATGTGTTCATTCTGCTGATCACCATGTTTAAAAATAGTATTATCTGTTTCCTGCTTGGCTTGGTACTCTTCATTACTCCTGAAGTGTTAGGACAAGAGAGTTCAAAATTAAGTTCAGGACTTGCTCTTGGAGGTAGTGGATTAGTAGGGGTAACACAACAGTATCGGCCAATTCAGCATGTGGCTCTGGAGCTTGGGATTTATGGCCGATCTGCTTTTGTCAATGTCTTTGAACCCAAATGGTACTTTGGACCAGCGGCTGATGCCGGACTCTCTGTTTTTATCCAACATCGTGAAAAGCCTCTCAAAAAGCAGGTGGTTTACAACGGAATTTACCTTAAAGCCGGATTTGGCTTAAAAGATCTCCAGGAGTACAATGCAAGCATTGGCTGGGTTAGGGAAATACATTCAGCAAAGCATCCCGGACGATTTGTGCAGCTACAGATTGGTCCTTCCATTCGGCATCGGATTGAGACTCATTTGAAGACACGCTATCCCCCTGATAATCAGGAGCAAACTCAAGAGTGGTTTTCAGGCATGATTTATACCAGATTGACTTGGTTTTTCGTTTTGAGGAAGTAAAACAACCAAGAATCGGTGAAACCATTCAAAAGGCTACAGAACTATGTAATTTGGATCAAACAATTTCGGAAGATGATAACCCGGTTTATCTTATTGGTCAGTTGGCAAACTGATCGTAAACCTTCATCAGCTCATTACTCTTTCCATCGCGGTCAAATATTTTTTCCCAGGTATTCAGAGGTTCCCAAATGCAGGTGCCCATTACCCGTTCTTTGAATTCAGAGAAAGCAAGGTCATTAACCTCCTGCTTCAGATGAGAGTATTCCACTATACAGATTGGCTGTGAATATCGTTTAATCAGCTTATAAATATTGCTTTTCAGATCAGATAATTGTCCGTGCCATTTAGGATAAAAGGATAAGCCCAGTACATCAAAATCACATCCCCTTGCCATCATCTGATCCAGCCATATAACCGTTTCATCATGCTGACCACCTAATGCTACATGAAGCATAATTTCAATATTTGGATCAACCTCCTTCACTCCTTCAATACCTGCCAGCACTAATGCAGCTAATTGGTCTGGATGACTAATATGCCCCTCCGGCCAAACCATGCCATGGTTTATTTCATTACCAATCTGAACCATATCCGGAGGTGTTCCCTGTTCAGCCAGTGCGGCAACAACCCGTTGTGTATATTGCTTTAAAGCAACTTCGAGTTCATCAAACTCAAGCCCCTCCCAAGTCTTTGGTTTAAACTGTTTCTGCGGATCAGCCCAAGTGTCGGAATAATGAAAATCGAGTAAAAACTTCATCCCCTGTGCCTTGATCCTTTTAGCCATTAATAGTGTGTTTCCCAAATCGCACCAACCTTCACCCGGTGCATAACCTTTTTCATTTTCAGGATTATTGAATATCCTTAAGCGGATATAATTAAACCCATGATCGCCCATGATTTCCAGAGGATCTTTTTGCAGGCCCTGATCGTAAAATTTCATTCCTTGGTCTTCCAATTGTGGAAGAAAGGAGATGTCAGCAGCAATCATTTTGGGCTGGTCTTTCACACTTATTGTGTCAGGATCAAATGGTGCAATTTCATTGTTCAGAATGGGATAAACTGCTACCGCATGAATCTCTGATGCACCTGGCCATAATCCTTCAGATTCAGCTTTGAATTTGATTACACCGGGATTTTTTCCGGCTTGTATAATTACCTGGCAATAGCCATTAAAGAGATGTCTTTGCCATTGGCCATCAGTACATTTATCTGGTTCATGACTGCTGGGGTCTCCATTGCCTACACCGATAATCCGAGCACTTCCCTCAATATGAAATCTTATTAGATTTTGCGCGTCAGGCACCCATCTGCCCTGGCGGTCTATTGCCCGGATATTGATCACAGTAGCATCCTGATTATCTGCAAACAGTGTGGTTTTGTAAACCATTAAAACGATCTCAGCTGCTTCCCCCGTTGTTTCAACTTTCGTTCGGATTTCCCGACCGTTACGCCAGCCTTTGGCTTCAAGAGTTCCGGGTTCGTATTTCACATCCCAGTTCAGATGACTGTTGCGAATCATTTTCTTCTTCCCTAAACTTGTCCCATTCAGGAAGAGTTCTACTTCATCGGCATTGCTGTTTACCCAAACCTCGATAATTTCTCCTTCCTTACCTGGCCAGTTCCAATGTGGCGAAATGTGGAGTACATCTTCATTACTCCACCATGATTTGTAGTAAAATGCCAAATTCTTAGGAAATCCGCATACATCCAGAATTCCAAAATGAGAATTAATATTCGGCCATTTAAAGGGAGTGGGTTCTCCACGATAATCGAAGCCTGTCCAGATAAATCCCCCCATATTCCAGTCAAATTCAGCTGTTTCGGACCACCATGCCTCTGCCAGAGAAGCCCACCATGGTGCATTCAGGTCTTGGTCTGGGAGGTAGTTATTGACGGAATCTATTTCGTAAATACCTCTTGTAGTAACAGTACTGCCCATCTCAGTACCCATAATTGGCTGATTGGGATGATCGCGATGATAATCTGCCATTCCTGTATGCCTGTAATTAAATCCCCGAACCGGAATTACTTCATTTATGCCAGGAAAGTAATTAGCCAAATCGGCTGCATAGGTACAGGTACGGGTAGGATCCAGTTCGCTAAGTTTTTGCATCATTGTAAGGGCCATGCGTTTACCATGTGAAGTGGTTTGAACATTTTGTTCTTCGTTACCAATTGACCACATAAAAATCGAAGGATGGTTTCGATCGCGCAGGATCAGGCGCTCAAATTGGTCCATGTATTCCGGACTGGTATTCATAAGCCGGGTTTCATCCATCACCAGTATTCCCAGGCTATCGCAGGCGTCAAGTAATTCCGGAGTTGGTGGGTTGTGACTGGCCCGGTAAGCATTTACGCCAAAGTTTTTCAGTTGTTGGATTCGATAATATTGCAGGTAGTCGGGCAGAGCGCTTCCCACTCCTGCGTGATCCTGGTGGTTGTTTGTTCCCTGGATTTTGATGTGTTTGCCATTTAAAAACAGACCTTTCTCACCATCAATTTCTATGGTTCGAATGCCGAAGCGGGTTGTGATCCGGTCTACCTCCTGGTTGTTTACCAGTATGATGTTGGTTGCTCGATACAGGTAAGGATCTTCTAGTGACCACAGGCGTGGGTTTGAAATATTGAAGCTGCTTGATTGGGTCCCGGGTCGGGGCCCGGGATGACAAGTAGAGCTCGAAACATTAGTAGATCGCGAGGTTTTTTCGGCTACTATCTTTCCGGTGCGGTCTGTGATTATGGTTTTTATCTTTGCTTTTTGATCGTTTAATCCATTGTTTTCGACGGCAACTTCAATATGAACATTGGTCTTGACGTTTTTGACTTCTGTGTAAACGAAGACTCCATTTTCTTTTATGTGGAGGTTGTTGGTTCGGTTTAGCCAGACATGTCGGTAGATTCCGGCTCCTTCGTAAAACCATCCTTCGAATTGGGTAGCATCAACCCTGACCACCAGAGTATTTTCTTTATCGAAATTGATGTAATCGGTGATGGGGTAAGTAACTCCTATGTACCCACTTTCATTATTTCCCAGGTAAAAACCATTTAGCCAAAATTTGGCATCTCTGAATACTCCGTCAAAAGTTATTGAATACTGGTTTCCGGAATCGGCTGCCGGGATAGTAAATGTTTTTCTGTACCATCCTATAGAATTTTCAGGGAAATAGCCACCAATAGCTTTATATCCATGAGCCATCAGGTTAAAATCATCCTTTTCAACAAATGGAAGTTCTACGGCCCAGTCGTGTGGTAAATTCAATTGACGCCAATCGCTGTCATCAAAATTGGGATTAATGGCTGAGGTATTGGCACGACCTGTTTTAGCAAAGATCAGGTCAGTTCCAAAATTGAAATCTTTGTCAGGGTCAGCCGCATTACCCAGGTGGAATTTCCAGTCTTCATCCAGATTTTGGCGAAGTCGGGGTGATAGAGAATCCTGATTTTGTTGGTTACAAGACCAAACCAAGAGAAGAAGAATAGAAGGAAAAAATCTAATAATTGATTTCATGGCAGATTATTTCAGATTTTTATTTTATCATCCCCGATAATTCAAAGTGCAATACAAGTTCTGAATCGTTCAGGTTAATATCTGTTGTTTCACCTACAGTTGAAACCCCTTGGGCATCAAAGTAAGTGTATGTCCCGACAAAGTTTTCAAGGGTTTGATGATTACTTGAAAGTGTCCCCACTATATTGTGTGATGAAGTATATGTTTGGTCCCAATCTGCATCATAATAAGAATCTGTATAGTGTAATTCTTATACTTTTCAATCGTAAAAATTCCATCCAGGAATTGTTTCTGAAAGCGCTCTACAATTGCTTGATTGATATTTGGGTGGGCAACCATATTTCCGTACGATGACAGGATTAGTGACAATGCGATATACAATGAGCCCCCAAGTAGATAATATCTGATCTTTTTCATAGTGACCTCCTTCTTCAAATTCAAACTCAGTATAAGTGCTGGAACTCACTGTCATTTCTCTATCTTTAAAAGCATTACCCATGTTCTCGAGATCAGAAGCATAAATAGTAGAAAGCCTCCAGTTATTAGAAATAGTTTCTGTTTAATGGTTTTCATATAGTTATGGCATTAATATCAATGAATCAACTCGTGCTCGTAGATTATCGCTTATCACCCATCTGTCTTTGAATTTATCCAGCATTCCTGCATTTATATAGAGCAATTCAGGAACCATGTTTTTGGTTTCAAACTCACTGGATGGCTTCCCATTCAGGATTTCATTACACATTTGTCCGGCCACTTGTCCTACTTGGTAATAATTGGCTCCTATTCCAAATGTAGCCTGGCGGAATGCGTTATCCGGGTTGTTTGTGAAAAGCGGAATACCTGCTTCTAAGCCAGCATGCACATACATATCGAGGGCAGATTCAACGGTATTATCGCCCCCTAGCCAAAGTGCTTCTACACCGCGGGCCACCAATGACATGGCTGCTTCTGCAACCTGAGATGCAGTTTCGATTCCGGCCTCAACCAGTTCTATTCCAAGTTCATCACAAATGATTCTTGCCTTTCTGACACAGGCTTCCGAGCAGGTTTCACTTGTACACCATACAACTCCTATTTTTTTTATTCTGGGGTTCATTTCACGAATTACTCTAAATGCTTTTTCAACCGGCTGAAAAGTGCCGATTCCTGCCATGTATGGAGGGTGATCATCTTTGCCTGTGCCATTGACTCCTACTCCGGAGACAAATGGATCAGTAACAGCACAAAACACATGCGTAACTGTTCCGGCTTTATTAGCGTTGGCCATCACCTGGAGGCCTGGGGTACTTATAGAGATGACAAGATCATACCGCTTATTAACAATTTCCATTGCGGTGGTATTTGCTGTTGGCATATCTCCTTGAGGGCAATAACGTGTAATTTCAACTAATTCATTTTTATATAACTCACTAGAAGCTAGTGCAGATAGAAGTCCCTTTTCTGTTTCACCCAGAATAAGGTTTGAATTAAACTTAAAGATAGCAACGCGTTTGATTTCACTGGCTTCACGTTTTCCTACACGATTGTTTAGGTCTGAAATCAGCAGGATAGCAGCAGTAGCTGCAAGGAAAAGAAATGATCGGATGAGCTTCTTCATTTTCACTTCCTTTTACACATATTCGTTGATAACCAGTTCCATTACACCCATGTCAATTTGATCTTTCCTGCGCAATTCATCAAAGAGTGAAAGTAGATCATTCACTTTTAAACGGCGCTTATCATCCTCATTAAAATCATAAGCAATTTGTCCGCGGTGCATCATTATCACACGATTTCCAAGGTTAACGGCCTGTTGCATTGAATGGGTTACCATCAGAGTGGTTAACTTATCTTTTTGCACAATCTTGTCAGTGAGAGCGATAACCAGCGCGGCAGTTTTCGGATCAAGGGCAGCTGTATGCTCATCAAGCAGTAGTAGCTCAGGCTGTAGCCATGTAGCCATCAATAGAGTGAGCACCTGTCGCTGTCCGCCCGATAATTTACCAATAGGGTTCTCCAGTCGGTCTTCTAGTCCCATATTCAAAGGTTTAACTCTCTCTTTAAACTCTCTGATAAGGCTTTGCGAAAGGCCCCATGAGAGTCCTCTTATTAATCCTCTGCGGGATGCAAGGGCCAGGTTTTCTCTTATTGACATATTGGGAGCGGTTCCGCTGAAGGGATTTTGGAAGACACGGCCAACCAGAGCTGCTCGTTTGTTTTCTGACCACTGTGTAATATCTTGACCTTTCAGAGAAATACTTCCTGTGTCAACTTCAAAAGCTCCTGCTACGGCATTGAGCATAGTTGATTTTCCTGATCCATTTGTTCCAAGAACACAAACGAAGCTACCTTCTTCTAGTTTGAAAGAAATATTCTGAAGGGCATTAACCTCATTTACGGTTCCCGGGTTAAATGTTTTTGAAATATTTTTGACTTCTAGCATTTATTAAGCCCTCTATTAATCGTGATTAAGCCCCCTATTAATCGGACTATTTAGTTTTCGACATCTAATTTACTCATTTCCCTTAATAATATTGTACTGGTAAGAAACAGCCTATGGCGATTTTTATACCGATGGATCTATGCAGCCTAAAATTGATGTATTTCTTATAAAAAAATGTCAGTCTGGTTATTATTCACAATTATGATGAAATATAGAAATACTGTTAAGAGTGAATGATTGTAGGGAGGTGAAAATTGAGAAGATTGTGATTCATTGATGTGCATTTTTGTTACCTTCATCATTCAAATCAGCCCAAAACTATATTCTATGACAAATAGTTTAAAGATTGTTGGATGGTCTCTATTGGGAGTTATAATAGTGGTTTACATATTTCTTTCAGAAGTAGAAAAGCTAAATTCTGTTTATGAGAACCAATAAATGATGAAAATACAGGAAAATTGTCTAAAAGGACAGGCCCTTTCATTACTGGTGATCATGTTATTTATGATTACCGGGTGTGCAAATCAAAATCAGGATAATAAGGTAAAACCCAATTTCGTATGGATAATGCTTGAAGACTGGGGTTACCAGTTGTCCTGTTATGGTGAGCCAGGTATCGAAACCCCGACAATTGACCAGTTGGCAGCAGATGGTGTAAGGTTCACAAATTCCTTTTGCACGGCACCAGTTTGTTCTCCTTCAAGGTCGGCTATGATTACCGGCTTTCATCAAAATTATATTGGAGCCAATCAGCACAGGACAAAAGGGCCGGGATGGGAGAAGGAAGAATTGCCATATGGGATAAAACCTTTTACTCATCTTCTTGAGGAAGCAGGGTATTTTACCTGTTTTATGGCATCGAGGAAAACAGATTATAATTTTGTTCCTGATCATCCTGTTTATCAGGGTAAAGACTGGAGCGAAAGGGCAGAAGGACAGCCATTTTATGCACAGCTAACTTTTCCCGGGACGCACAGAACCTGGTTGAGAGACTCTATTAATCCTATTGATATTAAAGATGTTAGTTTGCCTCCTTATTATCCTGATGTAGACCTGGCGAAGAGAGATTGGGCAAATGGTTTGGAGGCTGCTCAGATAGTAGACAGGAAGGTTGGAAAGATTCTTGACCGATTGGAAGAGGAAGGCTTGAGTGAAAATACTATGGTTATTCTGATTGGGGATAATGGCCGGTGTATGCCAAGAGGGAAGCAGTTCCTTTATGATGGGGGTATCCAGGTTCCGATAATTGTAAGATGGCCTGGGCGTATTGAAAAGGGTGGGGTGAAAAATGACATGGTTAGTACTCTGGATATTACCAAAACTATTCTGGATGCTGCAGGTATTGATCCTGGATATAAGATGCATGGAGAGAATCTTTTTGGGAAGGAAGTTGGGGAACGGGAATACATATTTGCGGCAAGGGATAAGATGGATGATACATACGATGCCATGAGAGCCATCAGGTCGGAAAAGTTCAAATTGATACACAATCTGATGCCGGAAAGGGCTTGGTGTCAGTTTAATAATTATAAGGAGAATAGTTACCCAGTTCTTGCTTTGCTCAATGTTATGAACATGAGAAATGAACTTAGTGCTGAGGAGTCAACCTTCATGACTGCTACTAAGTCTGAATTTGAATTGTTTGATATGGAGAATGACCCATTCGAGTTAAATAATGTTGCTGATGATCCCAAGTATTCAAAAGTTATGGAAAAGATGCTGAGGGAACTAAATGCCTGGAGGGAATCGATTAATGATAAGGGTGTTACTGATGAATTCCGGGGTGGTGGGTGGTCGGCTGATTATCCAAGCCGGACACTTGAAGAATGGGAAACCAGACTTAAGGAATGGGAGCCTTGGGTTTTTAGAGAGGCGAATAGTAAGATGGGGCATCCGAAGAAAAATTGGTAGCAACAAAATATATACTAACAGATTATTTACCACTTAAGCAATAATATTATGAAAGCATATTGGTCAAAGGCAACAATTCTAGGAAGCGGATTCCTGCTTGCAATGTTAATGCACTTGTTTGTTCAGTGTGAAAGTTACATGGGCGATTATGGGGATGATCCCTGGATCGAACCAATTGAACTTGATATTAAAGGAATGGAGGAAGGAGCCAAACAGGCTGAGGCAGCATTTCTTTCCGGTGATCCGGATCAGGTAATTGATATCTTATCTGAGGATTCTAAGAGCTTTTTTGGAGAGCAAGTGAAAAACATTGATCCAAGTGTTTTAAAGGCTCTTGGTGAGGCTATGAAGATTAGGGAGCACACAGTTAAATCCAGTACCTATACTGAGTTCGAGTTTAAGGATCAAGGGAGCACCTACTCTGTTGCATTCACTTTGGTTGCTGAAAATAGCTGGAAATTGGTTCGTTTTTAAAAAGAAAGAAAGATGAAAAAATTAGCATATTTTATCGGAGGAATAGCACTTTACATCGGAATGGCACTAGTATTTTCAAGCTATGGAAACATTCTGGCTCATAGAAATATCAACAAAGGAATCGTTGAGAAATTCAAAACCCGCTTTTTAGGATCACCTGGTTCCGGAGAATTTAAAAACTACGATTTTCTATTTAATAGTTCTGTTGGGTATGAGGGCCAAATGATAACTAAGGGAGGTAAATTATATGTTACTGAAGAAACAAAATCCTTATCAGCAGAAGAATGGATTATTGAGGGTGGATTTAGTGCAGATGAGCCTCAGTTACAGGCTAGCCTCAGGCACTTTTATGATCCTACAGAAGATCCTGATGAGAGATACTTGAAAGATCATCTTGGTAGAATTATGAGTGCAGAAAGTCCAACTTTTAATCCCCGAATTGATCACATAGCCTGGGCCACTACTGAGGCTGAGCATCTTTATAATTGGTCCATCGGGAAAGCCAAGCTGAAGAAAGCACTGGAAACAAACAATGCTAAGGATAGAAAAAAACATATGGCCTATGCCTGGCGATCACTCGGAGAAACCTTGCACATGATCGCTGACATGGGCTGTCCGGCTCACGTTAGGGATGATGCACATCCTGGTCTGTTTGATAAATATGCAACAAGCCTCAAGGAATTTGGGAATTCAGATCCTTATGAAAATATTTGCGAACAATTGACAGATCATATGATTGGCTGGTCTGAGGGGTCCGTTGATACCGACTTAAAAGACAGATTCTTGATAGCTAATACTGTACAGGAAATTGCTCATGAATTGGCTGATTACACTAATAAGAATTTCTTCACAGATCAAACGATTTCCGGGATAAATGTTGTACCACAAATCCATCCGGAGAAAACCTATCCTTCACCGAAATTAGAGGATTGTAAATACGACAGAGAGAGCTATTCATATACAAAGAAAATCAGCGGTCATGATGTAATTATGTGTCGTGATAAGACATATGCCATGGGTTTATTTGAGAAGCGAGGTTATCCTTATATGGATCGGATTTGTGTTGAATCACAAGCTGCAGCATTAATGCCACAAATTGCTGAGGCTGGAGCAAATGTGATCCGGCTGTTTATTCCAAACCTGGAGATTGTAATTGAAGAGCTAACTGAATACTCGATTAGAGGAAGTGTTATACATACTACAGATGCGGAATATAAAAATGAAATTTTGTATAATGGGGAAATTGAACTTATAAATAGCGAAAGTTCAAAAAAGCTTGGTGTAATAGATTGTATAGATGGAGAGTTTGATACCTCCCATGATATAAAAAGCAAGTATATAGATGAGGCCTCTGAAGGCCTGGTAGCCCGGATACTATTTGGAGGTGTAACTGTAAATTCATCAGCAAAAAGAATGGGTGAGATTAATATGAATCACCCCTTGGTGCAATTTAAGTTTCATTACAAGGATGCGCGGAGTGATCAGGTTATCATATCTAATGGTGAAGCGAATTATGCAGGTGATACCACAAATTTCGTAGGTAGATTGAAGTGGGATAATTTGTCATTTTCCAGCAATTACACACTGCTAGAATCTGGTGGTAGCTCGGTAGATATTAAAGGGAAATTCTCTGATGATTTATCAAAAATTGAGTATTTCTCGGGTAAAACAATTAGAATGATGGGAAGTCGTGTTAGAATGACTTCTGAATTACACCTTGAGGATCTGCCCATTGCCGGTACTACTTTAATATGGTCAAATGGAATGTTTACTGGTGGGGGTTATGGGCCTGACTTTAATAATAGTGTGACCTTAGCCTATCGAAAATATGAAAGTTTGGATGAGGATGGAAGGTGGACCGAATCAAGTATGTATACCTTTTCAGATCTTAATGATCCTAGTTTGGGCGTTATAATTAACTTTGAGTATTTTGATAAATAAACCTCAAGTTTGCTTCCTATTTAAATTTTAACCTTTTTAATCCGTTTCATAAATCCAGGTAAGATCAGGGCAAGAAATACGAATGCTGCTGTGATTAGTTTGAGGTCATTTGGGTTCATTCCCCAGCGCAGAGCGATTGCCACAAGTAATCTGAAAAGTACAGAGCCAACTACTGCTCCGGTGATCAGTAAGGCAAGGCTTTTTTCGGCTATAAGAGCCTCCCCGATGATAACACTTGCTAGTCCCCATACAAGCATCCCAATGCCCATTTGCACATCTGCAAATCCCTGAAATTGAGCAAGAAGGGCGCCAGATAGTGCGATAAGACCATTTGATAGAGCTATTCCGGCTATGATCATAAGTTTGGTATTAACACCAAGGGCTCTGATCATTTGTTGGTTATCGCCAGTTGCACGCATGGCGGTTCCCAATCGTGTGCGGAAAAACCACCAGGTAACGGTGCTTATTACTGATATCATCAGGAAGCAGAAAAGAAGGGTCCAAAGGTTTTTTGAAGGCACCTCCCATCCGAGTATCATGCTTGTTGCATCTTCACCTGAAATACTCATAGAGAGCTGATCAAACCATGTGAAAAGTGTTGTCTCAGAGAGAAGCGGAAGATTGCTGCGCCCCATAACATGCAGGTTTACAGAATAAAGTGCTGTCATTACCAGGATTCCTGCCAGCAAGGGGTTGATTTTGAATCTTGTGTGCAAAAATCCTGTTATCATTCCGGCCAGAGAACCGCCAATGAATGCAAGCAGAGTGGCTAGCAATGGGTTTAGTCCGGCAATAATCCCTGCAGCTGCAATGGCAGCTCCAAAAGTGAAGGATCCTTCAGCCGTTATATCAGGGAAATCAAAGATCCGGAAGCTGATAAAAATGCCTAATGCCAGCATTGCCAGTATTAATCCTATGGTTACAGAGCCTATGAGTAGTGTCATATTAGTTGAATTTATCTGATTTTTATTCTATTCGGCCTATCCAGCAGGTACCGTTCTTAAAGTGACTATCGCCTAAGCCATTTATCTCTCTGGTGTCATTGAGAAGATGCAGAATATCCTGAACTTCTGAGGAACCGAAAAGAGAAAGAAGGATGTTCTCATAGCTTATTTCATCTTTGCGTAGAGGCTGATAAGGGAAAATGGCAGTATGCAGATGTCCTTGCAACCTTGCCCCTGCTGCAATTGGCCGGAGTGCTTTTTGTAATTCATGATCAGGATCTGAATCAAAATAGCCAAACGAGACAGTTAGCATACGGTGATGAATTGGTTCAGTAGTATAGTAGATACTATCTCGTATAGCCGGGAATTCCATCATGAGCTTATTGTTTACCGGCGACTTCCTCAGGCTCATACCTATTAGTCCTTGACTCTCAGCTATCATCAGCATGGCAAATTTGCTGTGACCAGTAATCTTTGCCAGCTGTGAAACAATATGATTGAGTTGAATACTCTGTTCAGATTCTGTTGGTTCAAAGGTAATTGCATCACTGAATGCTCCTTCAACCTGAATGGAGAATAAGCTTTCAATAGCGGGAATAAATTTACCGCTCATAACTGCATAGTCAGGTATGCTGGCATTGTCAGTAGGTAAATATGCGATAGCCTCACCCAATCCAATAAACTCACCATATCGATTTTTGCAGTCCTCAAAATTCTTTCCAATCGCTCCTAAACCCAGAGCAAATTTTTGTCCGTCAAAATTTATCCGCTGACTATCTGCTGCCTGGTAGCTGGCTGTTTTCACTTTATCAGGATCACCATTAACCCACACTGTCATTGGATCAGAGTTTTGCAGCTCGGAATTGATAAATCGATAGCCATAGCCTTCAATGCCGGGTACATGTTTGGGTGCTTCTTTAACAAGAGCAGTTTTGTGGATCAGGAGATCTGCCAATCCAACCATTTCCAGAACGTTACGAACGGAGTCAGATACTGAACTTAAATAGAATGATCCACCTATCTTATCGAGGTTTTTATACTGCATGACCAGGATCCGGATTCCAGCAGAGCTGAGATAATCAACATTATCAAGAATGACTTTCACTTCATATATGCCCTCACGGATTAGGGTATTCACATAATCATCTAAATGTCCTGCCCAGTTTGCATCCAATCGTCCTTTCAATTCGAGCCTGGCAGTTTTACCACTAATGGTCTTTTGTATTTCCAGTTTATTTTCCATGGTTTATTTTGTCAGATTATATTTCGATAGCAGTTTTTTTGGGAGTTCAACCTTATAGAAAGTTGCTGCTGTATTGTTAACGCGGTAAATTGTTTTAGTTACATATTCAAATGGGATTGTACCCGGACTTTTACCTTCGAGCACATCTTTGGCCATACGTCCTGCATCATATCCTGCCTGATGATAATCGCGAGCAGCAACAGCAACAGCTCCCTGATCAATCTGTTTAGTAATAAACCCATAATAGGGTATGCGAGCATCTCTGGAGGCCTTAATAATTGTGGCACTGCAACTGGCCGTAAGGTTATCAGATATTTGGCAGTATGCGCCTATTTTACGAGAGCTCAATGATATAGCGGCATCGGCTACCTCGGTAACTGAAGCAGCCGGAATACTGATTAGCTCTATTCCGGCATCACTGGCTGCTTCCTCAAGACGTTCTTTATATGCCACAGAGTTTATTTCTGCAGGAGTGAATACGGTGCCAATACGTTTGATGTTGGGATGAATAATGGTAATCATATCTACTAATCCGGCAAAATCACTCATGGTTGAGATGCCGGTAATATTTGGCAGGTGTTGTTCGAATGAATCACCAAATCCCGCAATGATAGGATCACCAACGTTTATGAATACAATCGGACTCTCAGTAACTTTCTTAACCAGTACCTGATTGGTGGGTGTTGAGCTTGCCATAACCAGATCCCATCTTTGCGAAGAAACTGTTCCGGCAATACTGTTAAGTGTTGACATATCGCCCTGGGAGTTATACACCTGAAGACTGAAGTCTGTATCCTCTTCCCATCCCTGATCTTCAAAAAAGGCACGAACTCCTTCTTCACATTCTTCAGAATTCGGACTATCAACATAGTGAACCAGACAAATTTTGTAAAACCGGGTTTCACCTTTTTCATCATCACTTCTTTCCCTGGCTGAATTCCGATTGTTCAGATCTGACACCAGTAAAATGGCTGATACCATTACAAGGGCTAAGAAGGCTTTAGCGATACCTGAGAAGACTTTCATAATCAGAGTTCCTTTCTAAGCAGGAGTGTGTTTTTCTCCAGATTGCGTTTATATTTGACTTCGGTCATCAGTTGTTTTATTAGAAAAATCCCCAATCCCCCAACAGTCCGGTCTTCAATGGGTAAGTTCATGTCTGGTTCAATTCCCTCAAGAGGATTAAATGGGATTCCGTCATCTTCTATTTCTATTAGTATAGCATTCATTTCACGATGAATACGGATGAAAAGCTCATGTTCTGATTGATCGGAGTATGCGTAATTTATAACGTTAACAAATGCTTCCTCAATAGCCAGATTAATGTTCAGTATTATTTCTGGATTAAGACTCCATTCTTCCGCTAATCCCTCTATGAATTCTGCCAACCTGTTCAGTTCCGATTCAGAATTTTTCAATATGAGGATTCTGGGTTTTGTCATGAGTCTGGTCCTCGGTATTTGATCGCAAGCATTGTGATGTCATCTGATTGCTCAGCACCTGAAGCATGAAGATTAATATCCTGATACATTTTTTCGATAATCTCTCGTGCTGAGCATCCCTGACATACTTTTATTACTGATAATAGTCGTTCATCAGAATAGAGTTCTTGATAATGATTTGCAGCCTCAGTAACTCCATCGGTGTATGAGAAAATAGTATCTCCGGTTTTGAGTTTGATTTTTGCAGCTTTGAAAACCTGATTTTCCATGAATCCCAGAGCCATATCTCCTGTCATTTTAGCAAAAACAGGATCTTTTGTTTTTGTGAGGATAACTGGTGGATTATGTCCTGCATTTACATATTCCAAGTCTCCGGTTTCCAAATCCAGTATTCCGAGGAAAAAGGTTACAAACATCTGAGCTTCATTGTCTTGCGACAGGGAGTCGTTAAGTGCCTGAACAATTTTTGCGATGGGTACGTCTTTTATAGCGCTAGATCGGAGGAGTGTTCTGGTAACCACCATAAAAAGGGCTGCCGGCACTCCTTTTCCGGATACATCGCCAACGGCAAAACACAATTTATTATCATCAATGAAGAAGAAATCGTATAGATCACCACCCACTTCTTTTGCTGGCTCAAGAAGGGCGTAAATATCGATGTCGTTTCTATCAGGAAAAGGCGGGAATAGTTTTGGAACCATACCCATTTGAATTTCATTGGCTATCCTCAATTCGCTTTCAATCTTTTCCTTGTCGGCTGTTGTCTGTTTCAGATTTTCTATATATACGCCCAGTTCTTTGCGGAGGTATTCGAAAGCATGGTACAGCTGTCCCATTTCGTCCTGAGTTTTTATCTCAGGCAGGGTTGTGTCGAATTTTCCTTCTGCGATTTCACGGGCAGATTTCGCAAATTTTCTCAGTGGAACTGTTACTCTTCGCGCTGCATTGAAGATAATGAAACAGAGCAGACTAAAGCCTATTAAGCCCAGGAAGATTAATGAGGCATTCATCTTCTTCAAACTGGCGAAAAGTTCACTATCAGGAAAAACGATACCCAACGACCAGCCGTTGGAAGGGAAGGGCAGATAGTAGAGCCATGATTCTGGGAATAACTCGTTATCAATATACACCAGATCAGATTCGCCATTAATCATTGCACGACCAATTTCTCTTAGCTTAAGGTTATCCATTTCCTTTGCCAGAGAGAATATGCTTTCGTGCATTATTTTGTCTTTAGCCGGATGAGAGATGAGGGTTCCGGTTCTACTGATCAGGAAAGCATATCCTGTTTCATATACTTGTATAGAATCAACTATTGCTGTGAGCCAGTCAAGAGCAATGTTGGATGTTGCAATTCCGGCGATAGACTTCGATTCAGCTTTTTTGTAGAATGGAATTGAAAAGGATGACATCAGGATATTGCCACCACCTTTATCGTAATAGGGCTCTGTCCAGTATGCTTTGTTAAGCGTGAAAGGTATCTGGTACCAGTCCATGTAGAAATACTCATAATTTTCGTTGCCCAGATAGCTTATTTGAATAGTATCTTGATTACGGTAAGCGTAAGGGGCATAGTATCTTTGCTCTGAATTGAAATTGTTTGGTTCAAATGCTAAAGCTCCACCAAATATTTCAGGATTGGATTTTATTCCTTGAGAAAGCATGAGGCGTATTGCTGCATCATCAGGAGTAAAAACTTGTGTAAACAGGGCTTCACTTTTGGTGACTTTTTCAACAGAAACGAGAACCTGTTCAATACGATTTACGGCACTTTGGGCGATTTCTCCTGCATTACTTTCGGCTGAATCGGTGATCATGCCGCGTGAAAAGAAGTAATAGAATATCAGAATAGCCGCTATAAGTAGTGAAACAAAGGGCAGGATATAAAGGCTGACCCTGATGGCAAAAGATTTTTTCCAGGCTTGCCTCATTGGTTTTTCTTATAAAATGAATCAAAGTCTGGTTTAGCTTCTGCTTCAAGTTGCCCAATAGTAATTAGCAGATTAAAAGCATCAATATAATCTTGCTCTAATAACTCTCCCACTTCAATAGGTTTATCGTTGCGATTATACATTTTCTCAGTAATATCAAGCATCCATTGCTGGTGTGCCATGTTTGAGGGGATATTGGCAGCTTTCATTTCTTTCCACACCAGATCCAGAGCATATTCTTTGTTAGCGAAAGTATACTCCCATCCCCTCAGGCTTGCAGACACAAAGCGTTTGAGTGCGTCATTGTTCTTGTAGTAGGTTTCATTGAGGCAATATAGTCCGTCTTCCGGCACGTTATACCCGAAGTCAGAAAAAAGCATGGGATTCAATTCGTCTTCGTTAATGCCGCTATTAATTATTTGGTCGTATTCATTATAGAGCATCACAGTCATTGCATCAATTCCGCCCATCAGAAAAAGGTTTACGGATGAGACGATAGGAATCCATTCTACTGAACAGTTATATTCATCTATCAAAGCTGAAGGGATTTCCTGAAATCCGGCTTCCCAGATACCAATACGTTTTCCATCCAGATCCTCTGGTTTATTAATGCTATCCTTTTTACGGGTGACAAACATCTGAGCACAGTTCTGAGATAGCTGTCCGAAACAAACCATTTTAGTACCAGATTGATGTTGGGCAATAGCAGATATTAGAAAATGAGAGACAATGTCTGCTTTACCTGCTACAAGAAGGTCAAGAACATCCTCTGTTGGTGAAGGGTGTTGAATGGTAATATCGAGATCCACATCGTTATAAAATCCCATTTCACGAGCGACATAAAACCCGGCAAACTGGGCCTGTGGCAGCCAGTGTGGAGTATAGGTAAGCTTTGTTTGCTGAGAAAAAACAGGATTAACTGTGAATGCTGTTGAGGCTAGCAACACAAGAAAAACAATCAAATGGAGTTGTTTCCTTTTATTCACCATGAAGTTGTCTTAAGTTTCGGACTAAGGTAATAAATATCGTAAATTTTTTAGGATTAACTTTACGCCATGATACACTCAGAAGAAACAAGCATCCAGGCTTTGGCTTTACATAAGGTTGGAAATAAATCAACAGGCGAAGGCTTGCACCTTTCCAAAGATGTTTTGCAAACAGATGACGCAATCAGGCAGTTGTTGCTGCACTATTTTATAACACCTTTTAAGGAGCAGGAGTACTTCCGCTTTTTTCATGATTCTGGTTTGCATATGAATGAGGTGTACAGTTTTGTTTCTTCCATTTTTGAAGATACTGACAGCTTTTTTGATCAGTCTGTAGATCTTGCCAAATACTTGTATGAGCAATCTACTCATCCAAAAATTAAGGCTGGCGAATTTTATGTGGTTTTGTTCAGAAACCTTGTTTTGGATGGGGAGGAGGTTGATGCTTTGGGCTTATTTAAATCAGAATCAAAGGAGACATATCTGAAAATCTATGCTAGTGGAGGAGGGTATGAGATTCAGAGCGATGATGGGATAAATATTAATAAACTGGATAAGGGATGTTTGATTTTCAATTCATCAGCTGATGATGGGTATGTTGTGGCTGCCGTTGATAACCTAAATCGTAATAGTGATGCCCGCTACTGGTTTGATGATTTCTTGCACATCAGACAACGAGAAGATGACTTTTACCATACAGAGAATGCGATTTCAATGTGTAAGAGCTTTGTTACAAAGCAGCTTCCAGAGGAATTTGATCTGGATCGCGCCGATCAGGCTGAGATGTTAAATGATTCAGCATCATACTTTAAGGAGAATGATAATTTCGATCTTGATGATTTTGCCCAGCAGGTTATCAGACAGCCAGAAGTTATGGAGAGTTTTAAGCAATATAAGACAGATTTTGAAGAGAATAATGATCTGAGCATGGCTGATTCTTTCGATATCTCTACCCCGGCCGTAAAGAAGAAATCACGTTTCTTTAAATCAGTTATAAAGCTTGATAAGAACTTTCACATTTACATTCATGGTAAACGTGAGTTTGTGAAAAAAGGTGTTGATCAGGAAACAGGAATGAATTACTATCAGCTGATGTTTGAGCGTGAAGAGTAATTATTCTGGTATAACTACATGATAGCTTTTGTCGACAATCAAGTGAGCTGATGGCTTTAAAGCCAGAAGGTTACGGTGTTCCATTTCCAATACCTGAGTTCTGAAATCATTCATTACTTCTTTTCCTCTTACAGCTTGCTCCATTTTGGTTTCATGATAGGTGAGGTCAATATAGACTTTCATGTCAATTGATCTGGACTTAATTGCATATAAGCCATCAACTACCAAGAATTCGATATCAGTAAAGTTGGTAATCAGCTTATCAATTTGCTGAGAAACAATATCGATACAGGGCATCATAGCCTCACGGCCCTCCTTGAATTCCTTAATGTTACGGTTGAGTAGTGTCCAGTCATATTCACTGGATCCCACTTTGCTGATCCCATTTTTTTTCCGCCAGGCTGTACGCTCTGTTGGTGGTACTTTATAATAATTATCAGTGTGCAGAACCTTTACTCGTTTTCCGTCAGCTTTCAACAATAAGGCTAATGAATGTGATAGTTCTGACTTTCCTGCTCCTGATTCACCAGATATGGCCACAATATATCGGTAACCATTCTTTTTATTTTTTCGATTTGCTATAATTCTAGTATAAAGATCAGCGGCAGCACTCTTGTGCAGATCATTGATTAGCAGTACATCTCCGAGCATTCAAGTCTTGATTAGATATTAATATTTAACTATATGTGTCTGATTCGTTTGCAAAGATATTTTATTATCTGACAATTCAATTTCTACCAAATCAAGATTATCACTTTCTATCCTCAACTCAACTTCATGTGGGGTAATTGCCAACTGATAGTGACATTTTTTAAAGGTCATGCCAAAGTGGAGTTTCTTCCATTTCTTAGGCAGATTGGGATTGATTGTTAAACAGGAGTGTTTGAAATTTATACCAGCAAACGAAGTGATTGTCATCAAAACGGTTCCTCCCATTACTCCGGCATGAATTCCTTCGGCCGTGGTGCCTCCCTGAATGTCTGTATAATCACTTTCAAGTGCCTCGCTATACAACTGCCAGCCCAAATCATGATCTCCCAGCATGTTGGCCAGATAGGCGTGAACCACACGGCTGAGGGTTGAGCCATGAGAGGTACGGGTGATATAGTATTCGTAGTTCTTTTTAAGAGCCTGAGTATTTATCTTGTAGCCCATGTTTTGTAGCAAACCGCTAATCATCTCTTCATCCAGATTGTAATAAGTCATTAGAGTATCTGCCTGCTTAGCTAACTTATAATCATCAGGAGATTTACCTTCTGCCTTCAGTATCCGGTCTAATCGATAGATATTGTCGTACTTCTTCCGGTAAGCATCCCAATCAAGTTCTTCTAACTCAAAATAGCCATCGAACTGTGAAATGATTCCCTCTGGCGAGACAAGCACATTAAGCTGTTTTGCTATGCGGGTCCAGTTGAGAATCTCATTACTCTCTAAGGAGATTTTTCTGGTGATTGTATCCTTGGCCTCTGCAGGCAATCGCGCCCACATTTCAGCTGCCTTTTCAAAGAGCCAGGCTACCATAATGTTGGTATAGGCATTATCTTTCACGCCACCACCCGGACTCGCGGGGTGTTCTTCGTGAAATTCATCAGGACCCATTACTTTAAGGATGTTGAATCGTTTCTCGGTTTCATTCCATTCTGCTTTACTTGCCCAGAACCTACAGATATCGAGAAATAGTTCAGCTCCCTCGTTGATCATGAAATCCAGATCATCAGTTATCTGGAAATATGACCATGTATTGTAAGCTATGGCGATTGAGATATGCCTTTGCAGAGAACTGTAATCATCACCCCATTCTCCTGAATTAGGATTAAGGTGGATGGTTTGAGTCTCTTCTCTACCATCACTTCCGCTCTGCCATGGAAACATTGAACCTGCAAAACCATATTCCTTTGCATAGGCTCTGGCCTGATCTAATCTCTTGTGGCGATATGATAGGATGGATTTTGCTACATCAGGCAAAAACATATTATACAAAGGCAAAATGTATAACTCATCCCAGAAAATATGTCCACGATAAGCCTCACCGTGAAGTCCTCTTGCAGGAATGCCAGCATCAATGTTTACATTGTGAGGTGATGCGGTTACCATAAGGTGATATAGATGTAAGCGGAGAAGCATTTGTGATTTTGGATCTCCATCAATCCGGATATCAATCTTATCCCAAATCTTCTTCCACGACTTCTCACTATCAGCAACAATATCATCGAAAGACCCAAGTTCATCCAAATCCAAAAAACAAAGCTCCAAAGTCTCGAGTCCCTGAGATCCCGAGTCAGACAATATCACAGACTTCTCAATAAGCAGATTGTCACCTGTCTTCATTTCAACCCGAAACTGCGTAACAATTCTGCCACAAGCCATATCATGCTCAAAATGCAAATCTGTTGGCGAATTGTTCTTAGTTACTGATAAACGGGAGACTTCAGTAATCTCGACATTTGACTGTGTGGTTCTCACTACTAACCAACTCCGGTTTTCATCAGCACCTTCGCTAAGCGGAGATAAATGTTGCTGATTCAGCTGTCTGTACCTTTCTACACCATCGTTAATGATTGTTCCATCCAGTCCTGAACTGACTTCAATAGTACCCGAGTAGTTAAGAGGCTCGATCTCATATTGCAAGGCCAGCACATGAGGATTGGCCATGCTAGCCACTCGTTTGCTGGTGATTTTTGTTTCTTGTCCTTGTTTATCCCGAAGGATCATCTCACGCAGCAGAACACCAGTTTTAAAATCTAGCTGTCGCTTAATGGATTGTATAGTAGACTCATCAACATCGATCCATTCATCGTTATTGATTTTGAATTTAAGGGCAAGCCAGTTAGGACAATTAACAAAATCTTCATTCTCAATATCTCTATCTGCCACCTTTGAAATCAGGCGGTTATATAATCCTGCTATATATGTTCCGGCATAATTGAATTCTCCTGCAGTTCTTTCTTCCATTGCACCGCGCGAACCAAGATAGCCATTGCCGATAGCCAGAAGAGACTCACGCGACTTCTCTTTTGCCGGATCATAATCATTATACTCCAGACTCCATGGATTGAAAATAGGTGAGGGTTCAAGCTTTTTCGACATAATGTGATGAGTATTAACTTTCTTATGAATTGAATTTGGAGAATAAAGACTTCAGGCCCTTGAGTCCATCGATTTCATCAAGATCTTCGACAACAAAATCGGCTCCATTTTCTTGTAACTCTTTGACGTTGTTTTCACGTGCAATTCCTAATGTCAGTCCGAAATTTCCTTTTGCTCCGGCTTGCACACCTGATACTGCATCTTCAACTACAATAGCATTTTTATAAGCTACCCCAAGAATATCACAAGCAGTTGTGAAGATATCAGGTTCAGGCTTGCCATTTAGTCCGAGTTCAACAGACACTTCTCCATCTACCCTGGCACCAAAAACTTTCAGCAGATCTACGGTCTGTAATACTACTCTGCAATTTTTGCTAGAAGAGGCAACACCCAGCTTTATTCCAGCCTCTATCAGTTCCATAATTAGCTGAACAGTTGATGGATATACTTCTACACCGTCTTTTTCGAGTACTTCATTAAAGGTTTGATTCTTTCGGTTTCCAAGGCCACAACAACTGAGTATATCTGTAGAATCAGAAGGATCGCCAAATGGCAATTGTATGTTTCTTGATTCCAGAAATGAGGCAACACCTTTGTATCTTGGCTTTCCATCCACATAAGGAAGATAATCTCCCGCATGGGTAAATTCTTTAAAAGGCTCACCGTATTCTTTTTCTCTGAGCTTCAGAAATTCATCAAACATTTTCTTCCAGGCAGATGCATGAGTAAGAGCTGTTTTAGTAATCACTCCATCCAGATCAAAAATTACTGCTTCGATATTGGCTTGTTTTGTCATAATGATTAGTTTTCAATGGTCAGAAAAGTAACAAAAAGATTTGAGAGTCTTGAAATAAACATTACTTTATGCAAAACTGTTCTATTACAGACCCACTTAATCTCAGTTGTATGAAAAGACTTTTTATGATAGCTAACCGCTTGCCTTTACAAGTTAGCTCGAGCGATGGAGAGAAAATGGTTTTGCCTAGAGAAGGTGGTTTTGCCTCAGGATTGAAGCGGTTCTACGATTCGTATGATATTAAATGGATTGGTAGAGCTGGCGTCAATATCGATGAGATTAGTGAGAATGAGAAAATTGATATTGACAACAAGTACAGAACAGATAACTGTATTCCTCTTTACCTCGATAATGACCTGAAATGGAAATATCTTGAGGGATTCTGTGATAATACTATATGGCCGGTATTCAACTATTTTCCGCAAATAGCCAAATATGATCCTGAAAATTGGGAGGCTTTTGCACGTGTCAATCAGCTATATGCGGATATGCTATTCAAGTATATCAGTGAAGATGATATTCTTTGGATACATGACTATCACCTGATGCTATTGCCCCAAATGATTCGTGAGAAATTTCCAAAAGTTTCTATTGGATTTTTTCAGCATATCCCATTTCCTTCTTATGAAGTCTTTAGGTTGCTGCCATGGCGTAATGAAATTTTGGAGGGAATTCTTGGGGCAGATATTATAGGTTTTCATACCTATGATTACCAACGACATTTTATGAGTTGTGTAAGAAGATTACTCGGACATGATACATTTTTTAACCGGATCAGGCTGGACGGACGAATAGTTAAAGTTGATGCATTTCCGATGGGAATCGATTTTGAATATTTCTATTCTAAATCCGAAGAGTTATCCGAGCAGAATAAAAAGGAAGAAACCAGCATTTATAAAGAACTACGTGAATATTTCAGTCGGGGAGAAGACCGGAGGATAATTCTATCCATAGACCGGCTCGATTATACCAAAGGAATTCCAGACCGGATCAGAGCATTTGAACTCTTTCTGACAACATATCCTGAATATAAAGAAAAAGTGAGCCTCTTTCTGGTGGTGAGCCCTTCTCGCGAGGACGTTCAGGATTATCAGGAATTGAAGAGAGAGATGGATGAGTTGGTTGGGCGTATCAATGGTAAATTTGGAGCTATCAATTGGATGCCCATCTGGTATTTTTATCGCCCTTTCACAAAAGATGAAACTATTGAATTATATCGCAGTGCTGATATAGCCTTAATCACTCCAACCCGGGATGGAATGAACCTCAATGCAAAAGAGTATATCGCATGCAGGAACGATCAAACCGGCGTTTTGATTTTGAGTGAGATGGCCGGGGCAGCAAAAGAGCTGGGAGAATCAATCATCGTAAATCCTAATAATAATACCGAGGTGTCAGAAGCAATCTATCAGGCTCTTAATATGTCTAAGGAAGAGCAGGTTGAACGTAATGTCACTCTCCAGAAACGACTTAAAAAATATAATGAGGAACGATGGGCCAATGATTTCATTGGAGGATTGGAAGGAGTTAAACAGCTTCAGGAATCTAATTATACACGTAAGGTTAGCGCCAAAATCATACATCGGCTGGGTGCTGCTTACCAGGAGGCAAAGAAAAGAATTATGTTCCTGGATTACGACGGAACATTGACCGGGTTTCATAAAGATCCGCAAATGGCTGTTCCGAATGAGGAACTTTACTCTATCATTGAGAATCTTACACGGGATGAGAATAATACAATAGTTATTATTAGTGGTCGTGATAAAGAAACCTTGTCAAAATGGTTTGGTAAATTTGATCAACTGGCCTTCATAGCAGAGCATGGTGTTTGGAATAAAGATCCAAACGAGGATTGGATGATGACAGACCAAATTGACCAGGAATGGATGGAGATAATTAATCCTGTTCTCGAGAACTTTGTTGACAGAACACCACGAACCTTTATTGAGAGTAAGAATTATTCTCTGGTATGGCATTACCGGGATGCTGATCCTGATCTTGGGCCTCAACGTTCATGGGAGCTTAAGGAAGAACTCGAAAATTATGTGGCCAATCTTAACCTGGAAATAATGGATGGCGATAAAGTAATTGAGATCAAGAATGCTGGAATCAATAAAGGCAGGGCTGCAACGAATAAGATGGGCGACAGCAGCTATGATTTCATTCTGGCAATAGGAGATGACTGGACAGATGAGTATACTTTTAATTCCATGCCTGAGTCAGCTTACACGATTAAGGTAGGTACCAAGTCTACCAATGCTAAATACTATATCGGTGATGTGACTGAAGTACGGGCATTTTTGAAGGAACTTGGCAACTAATTATTATCTTCATAATTCAAAACTTTATTCTTTATGCTAAATGTCGCACTGTTTGGCCCTCCTGGGGCTGGTAAAGGGACTCAATCCCAGTATCTGATTAAGAAATATAACTTGTTTTATATTTCTACAGGTGATTTGCTTAGAAAAGAAATCAAAGATCAAACCAAATTAGGCAAGGAGGCTGCAAGCATCATAGCTTCTGGAGGCTTGGTTCATGATGAAATAATTGTTCAGATTATCGAAAA
>JAGLDP010000082.1 GCA_023145515.1 Bacteroidales bacterium | reverse complement strand
TAAAATCGCGCCTTTTTGTCATAATTTAAATGATATTGACATTGACAAATTTAGATGTGTAAATATATATAGGTTTTTTAATTTATTGCTATTTGATTAACAAGATCGTTATCGCACTAACACACATGTCATGAATCTGATTGCCTTATCATTACAATAACAATTCAATATTCTGTTGATATTTATTTTTTTGAAGAATGGCTAAAAAACCCTTATTTAGAATCAGTATAATAACCATCGACCTTCAAACTATCATTAATATGATTTATGTTAACTCGTTTACTAAAGCGTGCTACATAAGTGTGAAAGAGGCATCATAGTGCTGTAATTTTCAATCTATGAGTACGTCTTATTAGTACATCAATCTTAATTCAAAATGAAAGCCTTACGAATCATTACCATGCTTGCGTTATCGCTAAGTATCTGTTCCCTAAAGGGAATGTCTTTTATGCCTGAGTCTAACGAAAAACCTATTAACGCCGTATTGGAGTTTTATCCAAATTATGTCGGACATTTGCTGGGCGTTGCCCAGATCGGATATAATAGTTCATATGCGTATAAGCATAAAGAATCTATCTATCCAAAAGATCTACAATACTTAATGGAACATTCTGATCTACTCCAGTGGTCAGATGGTGATGAAGGAGTGTTGAGTTACTTTTTCCTTACCTTCCCAGGTTACGTAAATCCTGAATCCAAAATACAGCTTGCTGAGTATCTGACAGATTTGAACACAGCAGTTGCACAAAGATCCTTTGATAATTTTAAGGATAAGTACAAGTTTCACATTCATGAACTAGAACTTTGGTCTGGATTTAATGAGAACATACAAATCTTCAATTACAGTGAAGAAATTCAAGAGATCTCTAAGATTATGATGAATAACTATGATGGATTTAAAAACCTTGTATGGCCGCAGTATGACTTACATATTCAAAAAATTGCCACTGCTCTGAATGATAAATTCAACGAATGGAATCTTATTAAAAGATGGGAAGAATTGACAGGCCTGCAATTTGAAGCTCCATATTATAACGTTGTGCTAAGTACGGGTATGGAAAATGGTCCTACAGGCAAAGCTCTTGGTTATGAAAAAGGCTGGTACTACTATGGAGGAGATCCAGAAATCATGATTAAGAGTATATGCCAGGAAACCGGATTAAGGATCCTTTCTGGCTTATGCTCAGACAAATACAAGAGTTACGATCCAAACCTATGCTTTGAGGTATATACGACCTTATCTTGCTATCTGACAGATCAAATCATGGCAGACCTAGGACTAGAGTCAAAGTTTAAGAAATCATCGGTGACTTCGTCACAATTATATTCCATTTTTGACTTTCTATGGGAGGTAAATCCTAATTTGGAAGTACGTCAGCTCTATGATGTTGCCCTTAGCACTTACAATCGCACCAGATATGCGATTAGCATATAATAGTCAACTCAGAAACGACTCTTTTTCTGATAGCGATCAATTATCCTATGTCCCTTTTATGTAGTTTTGAGGTCACAAAGACAGATAATGAATAAATCTGACACAAACAGACTCAGGCTACCACCCTGGATGAAAATGAAATCCAGACTACCAAAAGACGGGGATTATAATAGAGTACGAGAAATTGTCAACTCGCATAATCTTCACACAATATGCACCTCAGGTAATTGTCCGAATATTGGTGAATGCTGGAGTAACGGAACTGCTACATTTATGATTCTTGGGGATATATGCACAAGAGCATGTAAATTCTGTGGAGTTAAAACAGGCAAACCTTTTGACATTGACCTAAATGAGCCACAAAGAATTTCTGACTCTATTCAAGAAATGGGTATCAGACATGCTGTCATTACTTCAGTTGACAGAGATGATTTAGACGATAAAGGTGCAGGAGCATGGGCAAAGACAATAAATATATGTAAGATAAATAATCCCGGGTTAACAATGGAGACACTCATTCCGGATTTTGATGGTCTTCCTCATCTGATTCAAATGATTATTAATGAGAAACCAGAGGTTATATCCCATAATCTAGAGACTGTACGAAGACTATCTCCACAAATACGCTCAAGAGCAAAATATGATCTGAGTTTATCCGTCATTAGGCAGATTTCGGAATCAGGCTTAGTGGCTAAATCTGGAATAATGCTGGGTTTAGGTGAAGAGAGTAGTGAAATCCAGGAAACTATGGATGATTTATTGAAAGTTGGCTGTAAAGTACTTACCATCGGGCAATACCTTCAACCATCTCGCAATCATATGCCTGTAGCACAATGGGTCAGGCCTGAGGAGTTTGAAGAATATCAAAAAATTGGACTAAAAAAGGGGTTTCGACATATTGAATCCAGTCCTTTGGTCAGATCCTCCTATCACGCAGAAAAACACATCCACTAAGATCAATGCTATCGAAAATCAAATATCAGGATTTGGGTTTGCTTCAATACAAGGAAGCTTGGGAATTCCAAGAGAGACTTTTCAATGAACGGGTTAATTTAAAGCTATTTAACAGAGAAAACCCCTCTGATAATCCCGCAATACTGGATGACATACTGCTCTTCGTTGAGCATCCCCATGTGTACACTCTAGGCAAATCCGGAAATCAGAATAATCTGCTCATAAAAAATGAGTTCCTAGCAAAAATTCAAGCAACTTATTATCATACAGACCGTGGCGGAGATATCACATATCATGGTCCGGGACAAATAGTAGGATATCCGATTTTTGATCTGGAGCATTTTGGCATTCACCTAAAACAATACGTTTATGGCATAGAAGAGTCCATAATTCTCTTTCTGCATGATCTGGGGATTCAAGCTAGCCGACTAGAAGGTGCAACAGGGGTTTGGATACAAGCAGGTACTTCACGAGAAAGAAAGATTTGTGCTTTAGGTGTCAAAGGTAGCCGTCATATAACGATGCATGGTTTTGCTTTAAATATCAATACTGATCTTCAGTATTTTAGCTATATTAATCCTTGTGGTTTTGAGGATAAAGGTGTCACTTCATTAGAAAAAGAATTGGGAATAAAGCAAGATTTGGATCAACTAAAAAACCTCTTGCAAGCTAAGATTATACACTACTTCCAAGCACTTCCAATAAAAGATTGATTATATTTATCACCGTTTCAAACCTGATCCGAATGATAATTAATGAGCTGCCTTTATTGGGATTTACTCTCTTAATGCAAGTTTCTGTAGGACTAACAGTTCTCTTCAATGCATTTATTTTCTGGCCTGCATTTAATACTCGCGGTAAAATTAGCAATTCACTTTTTGTCATACCATTAATTGCCCTTGGATTTGGCTTACTTGCTGCCTTCCTTTCCTTTCTGCACATTGGAGAACCAATAGATATCATCAAATCAAAAAGCATTGAATTATCTCATTTACGATTTGAGATTTTATCTGTAATTATCTACCTTATAGTTTTGGGTGCCTTCCTGATATTCACCATTACCACTAAATCAAGCTGGAGAAGAATTCAAAAGATTTTGCTCGATTTGAGCAGTCTGGCTGGTTTAGCCGGACTTTTTGCAATGTCTGGGTTCTCTATTCAAGAACCATATCCCATCTGGAATACCCTTTACACACCACTATACTTTTTTGGCACTACCTTTCTTCTTGGTTCGATAATTTTACTCCTAATGATTTCAAAAACTGGCAGCCTCTCCAGCCAGCGGGCATTGGCAGGAATGTCAGCACTATTTGTAGTATATATGCTGATTTTGATTCCTCTAATGATAAATAATTTGGAGAATTTGAATATCGTCAAAGAGGAAAGTCTGAGCATATTGTTCAGCGATTTATTATGGATTTTTTATGGTCGTATTTTGCTTCTGCTAATTACTCTTGGCACTTTGTTCAGAAGCTTATTTGTGATACGGTCATCAATGACAAAATGCTCAATATTGATATGGCCACTTAGTATAGCTTTAATTGCTGCTTTTTTTGCTGAACTTGGAGGCCGAATACTATTTTTCAACATTGTTAATACTATATCTGGATTATAATTTCTTTAAACGAACTAAACTACACCTAAATGAACGGAGGTATTTCAATTCCATTTCTTGATCTGGCTGTCATAATTTTATATTTGGTTGGGATTCTGCTTGTTGGAGTCTGGGTTGCTCGACGGCAAAAAATGACATCCAACTCATACTTTCTAGCTGGCAGATCTCTAAATTGGGCTGTAGTAGGAGCCGCTCTGTTTGCCTCAAACATCTCAACTATTCATCTGGTTGGCCTGGCAGCTGCCGGGTACAGCGATGGTATGGTACAGGGGAATTTTGAATGGATGGCAGCTTTTCTTCTTATTGTTCTAGGACTTGTTTTTGCTCCATTTTATTTCAAAAATAAAATTTCAACCTTGCCTGAGTTTCTTGAAAGAAGATATAGCGGTGCTTCAAGAACTTTCCTGGCATTTCTGGCAATTGTAGGTGCACTATTTATGCATATTGGGATAAGTCTTTATGCCGGAGCCGTAGTATTTGAAAACTTCTTTGGAATTGATAAGTGGTATTCAATTATTCTTATTTCGGTAATCACATCTATTTATACCGTTATGGGTGGGCTAAAATCAGTAGTGGTAACTGAAACCATTCAAACAATCGTGCTAATTGGAGGAGCAAGTATCCTGGCAATCATTGCAGTCTTCGCCCTTCCTGATAAAGGGATTACCACGATGGCAGAACTAAAAGAAGCTTTACGTCCTGACCAACTAGTTCTGCTCAGAAGCGCAGAAAGCAGTCCTAATTTACCATGGTACTCAATAATTTTAGGATATCCGGTAATCGGTCTTTGGTATTGGTGTGCTGATCAAACAATAGTACAAAGGGTTTTGGGAGCAAAAACTCTTCGCGATGCCCAGATAGGACCAATATTTGCTGGTTTTATTAAAATATTGCCTGTTTTTATAATGGTGGTTCCAGGTATCTTAGCCTATGCCTTGTTCAGTGATATTATTGGCGACAATGCGAATGACACATTGCCTGTACTTATTAATCAATTACTACCAACAGGATTAAAGGGATTATTAACTGCTGCTCTATTGGCAGCTTTGATGAGTACTATTGCTGCCGCACTAAATTCCAGTGCCACTCTTGTCTCTGTGGATATCGTTCAACGAATCAGACCCAAAACACCAGACCATCAGCTTGTAAGAATCGGAAGGTGGACAGCAGTCATTGTTATGTTACTTGCTATTGCCTGGTCTCCGATGATTGAAAGATTCAGAAGTATATTTGATGCTATTAACACAATTCTTTCTGTTCTGGCACCACCAATTGCTGTGATTTTTATTTGGGGTGTTTTTTGGAAAAGAGGAACCAAACAAGCTTCTTTGATCACAATAATAACCGGGTTTATTGCTGGTGCATTGGTATTTTTAATTGACTTTCCTGCATTTGAAGGAATTTTTGGTGAAGGAGTAAAACCAATAACAGATAACCTTGGTATTCCATATATGATGCAAGGCTGGTGGTTATTCGTTATACTTAGTACAATATATGTTATTGTTAGTCTGCTTACGCCCAGACCTGATCCAGAAAAGATAAAAGGACTAGTGTTTGACAAGCCAATTCATGTTCTGACTAAAGGGAAAATTACTGGCTTTACTGATCCAAGGATTTTATCAGGTATCTTGTTTGTAATAATGGTTATCCTTTACTTCATTTTCTCATAATCCTATAGTCTGGACTCCAAAATATCTCTTACATGATCCAGGTGCACATCCGAGCACCTGCTAAGATAAGTGAGTCCACGAGAATTGAGTCTTTCAAGAATTCTTTCAATCGTTTCTTGTCCGATATCATAATCAGATAACCTCACTTTAACACCCAGATCTTTAAAGAACTGCTCTGTCTTGAGAATAGACTCTTCAATTACACTATTATGATCAATTCCAGTCAATCCCCAAACATTTTCAGCATACTGAAGTAGTTTCTCTTTTCTCTGTTCTTTCATTGCCTCCATCACTCCGGGTAGAATTATGGCCAAAGTAACTGCATGGTCAAGCCCATGCAAAGCAGTCAATTCATGTCCGAGCAAATGCGTTGACCAATCTGTCTTTACTCCCATTGACAAGAAATGATTAAGAGCATTAGTTGCGGACCACATAATGCTTGCTCTATTATTATAATCAGGTTTTTCAAGTGTATATGCTTTCTGTCCTTCATCTTTTAATATATTCATAAGACTTTCTGCATAAGCATCCTGCACCGGTGCATCTGAAGGATACGTAAGGTATTGCTCTATCACATGAATAAAAGCATCGATTACTCCATTGATAACTTGATTTTGCGGTAATGAATAGGTAAGCTCAGGATCAAGAATTGAGAATTTGGGTAAAACAAATGGAGTGGAAAAAGCCAATTTATCGTGAGTCTCTTTCTTTGTAATTACTGAGTTTCCATTCATTTCAGTTCCTGTTGCCGGAAGAGTCAAAACCACTCCAATCGATATTGCAGACTTCACTGAAGAAGACTCCGATAAGATTGTCCAAGGGTCACTACCCTCAAAGTTTGCAGCAGCAGCAATAAACTTTACTGCATCTATAACTGATCCTCCGCCAACGGCTAAAAGGAAATCAATTTTCTCCTTTTTAACTATTTCTATTGCTGGCAATAAAAATTCATACTCTGGATTTGGCATAATACCACCAAATTCAATATACTCCCTTTCGCCCAAAGCATTGACTATCTGTTGATACACTCCGTTCTTATGAATGCTACCCCCTCCATAACAGAACATTATTTTCCCCTTAGATGGTATATGTGTGTCAATCTCCGAGATTTTTCCTCTACCAAAGAGGATTCTTACCGGATTATACAATTCAAAATTATCCATAACTCTTTTTCTTTTTACAAAAATAGATTTTAATTATCAGAACCTAATCAGAGACTAATTTGACCAAATCATTTCTATTAATACTCTAAAATATATGGTAAATTGCAATACTATGAAAATGTATCATCTATTCTCAATAGCTATTCTGTTAAATCTCATAAGTTGCACACACAAACAAGAGCAAGATCATATAAATGTTATTCTAATATATGCTGATGACATGGGATATGGTGATTTAGCTTGTTACGGAAACCCCACCATCAAAACTCCGTTTCTTGACCAAATGGCTGTAGAGGGAGTAAAATACTCGCAATTCTATGTTACTAGTCCTGTTTGCAGTCCGAGTAGGTCCAGCCTCCTATCAGGTTCTTATCCCAAACGACTTGATTTACACAAACATGTGATCTTTCCCCAATATCTCTATGGGATAAATCCGGATGAAGAATTGTTGCCAGAATTGTTTAAAGCTGCTGGCTACAATACCGCATGTTATGGAAAATGGCATTTGGGTCATCAAACCCCCTTCCTACCTCTGCAAAATGGATTTGATGAATACTACGGTCTGCCTTTCAGCAATGATATGAGTAAAAGCGAGCAAAACAAAAGAGGTAATATGAGATACCCTCACTACCTACCACTGATGGAAGGTAATGATACTATAGAGCTCGATCCTGACCAAAGATATTTCACAAAGAATCTTACTGAACGCTGTATTAGTTTCATTGAGCTACATAGCGATGAGCCTTTCTTTATCTATTTAGCTCATCCTATGCCCCATATACCAATTTATGCCTCTGATTCTTTTGCCGGACAATCAAGAAGAGGTTTATATGGCGATGTGATTGAAGAGATAGACTGGAGCACTGGTCAAATTCTTCAAACCCTTAAAGAAAATAGGATTCTCGATAACAGTTTTGTTTTCTTTTCTTCCGATAATGGTCCCTGGCTTCCCCACAAAACCCGTGGAGGTTCAGCTGGACCATTAAGAGGCGGCAAAGGAACAACCTGGGAAGGAGGAATGCGAGAGCCATGCATTATTCACTGGCCTGAATCCAATAAACCAGAAAGTGGTGTTAATCAAACCGTATGGAGCACTCTGGATATTTTGCCAACGATAGTTGAATTGTGTGGATTACAATCTCCTAAGCTTAAGATAGACGGACAAAGTCGACTCTCTGAATTCATTTCTGGGGAAGCCCCTGAAAACCCTCCCTTCTACTATTATTCCTCAAGAGGACTCCTTGAAGGCATTCGTGTTAATGAGTGGAAATTCAAGCATTTACCAGATACATCTTTCTTATTCAATCTTGAAGAAGATATTAGTGAGCAGTATAACCTAATCAAGCAATACCCTCTTCTGGCAGATTCTCTTAATTCTCTATTATTAGAATTTGATCATGAAATATCCTTGGAGATGCGACAACATGGCACACTAGATCAATAAGTTACCTTTAATTAATTCCGATATGGCAAAAAAAATCAACTCCATTGCTTTAGCCCTGCTAGCACTAATCATGTTTAGTATGCATTCTTGTAAGCAGACAAATGAAGAGCTTCCTAATATTATTTATATTCTGGCAGATGATATGGGATACGGTGACCTGGCCTGCCTCAACCCTGATAGCAAAATACCCACTCCTAATATGGATAGGATTAGTGAACAAGGAATGATTTTCACAGATGCTCATAGTCCATCTGCAGTTTGCACTCCAACAAGATATGGAATAATAACTGGTCGCTATTGCTTTCGTACTCATTTGAAAAGTGGAGTATTACTCGGCTATTCAAAGCCTCTAATTGATCCTGAACGGTATACTGTCGCAAACTTACTTGGTGAAGCTGGATATTTTACAGCTTGTATTGGAAAGTGGCACCTCGGATTGGAGTGGCCAAAAAAAGATAAAAGCAAAAAACTATTTCAAGGTGGAGAATGGGCCCCTGAATCAACCGATAATATTGATTATGATGGCATTATTTCTGGTGGACCAACAGATGTTGGCTTTGACTTCTCATTTATTATTCCAGCATCTTTAGATATGACACCGTATTGTTACATAAGCAATAAAAAACTTATTGCTCCAATAAGCGGATTCACAGATGGCCAAAACTCTCCTCGTGGTGTTTTCTGGAGACCTGGTGATATTCAGGAGGGATTTACTGTTGATGGGGTTCTGCCTACTATTACTGACCAAGCAGTTAAGTTCATCCATAGAAGAGCAAAGGAGAAGACTCCCTTCTTTTTATATTTTCCACTAACAGCGCCTCATACTCCATGGCTCCCATCAGAAAATCATCTTGGTCAGTCAGGAGCAGGTTTATATGGTGATTTCGTCAATCAGGTTGATCACACTGTTGGATTAATACTGGCAGCTTTGGAAGAAACTGATGAGCTTGCTAATACACTTCTGATCGTAACAAGCGACAATGGAGCTCACTGGACTCGTGATGATAAATCAAAATTTCCACATCTTGCAAATGCTCCTTTCTCTGGAATGAAATCAGATGCCTGGGAAGGCGGTCATCATGTTCCATTTATTCTCCAATGGCCAGAAAGAGTTAAGCCAGGATCATATAGCAGTCAGGTAACTACTCTAACAGATCTAATGGCTACATGTGCTGGTCTTACAGAAACAGATCTACCCCTTGACGCTGGTCCTGATAGTTACGATATGCTACCTGCAATTCTTGGTGAAAATCTCGAGAATAGTATTCGTCCAAATACTATCCACCACTCAATCTCAGGAGTATTTGCAATCCGCATGGGAGAATATAAGCTTATTGAGGGAAAAGGTTCGGGGGGCTGGTCATACAAAGGAACAGAGGAGGAGCCCAAGGGACAATTGTACAATATAACAATTGATCCTGAGGAGCAACATAATCTTTATGAGACAATGCCTGACATTGTTGATAAACTAAGCAAAAATCTACAAACAATAATCACACAAGGATACTCAAAAAACTAATTATAAATAAAATACACATTTACATGAAGATCAAGCACTTATCAATCATTACCGCTCTTGTTTTATTGTCATCCATGACTTATGGTCAGGATGATTGGGTAGATTTAATTAAGGGTAAAACTCTTAAAGGATGGAAGCAACTTAACGGAAATGCAAAGTATGAGCTTATTGATGGAACAATAGTAGGAACCACAATAAATAATACCCCAAATAGCTTTTTAGTCACAAAAAAGGACTATGCAGACTTTGTCCTTGAGTTTGATTTCAAAGTAGATCCTAAACTTAATTCAGGAGTTCAAATTAGAAGTCATAGTTTGAAAGAGTATAACAACGGACGGGTTCATGGATACCAGATAGAGATTGATCCCTCTGATCGAGCGTGGAGTGCCGGGATTTACGATGAAGCCCGAAGAGGATGGCTATACCCATTAGACAAAAATCCAAAGGCTCAAAAGGCATTCAAGCAGAATGGATGGAATCATTATCATATTGAGGCCATTGGAAATAACCTTCGAACATGGATTAATGGTGTACCTGCTACCAATCTAATTGATGATGCTGATGCAAGTGGCTTTATTGCTTTGCAAGTTCATGGAATAGGAAGAGACAAGAGCAAGGAAGGCATTCAGATTATGTGGAAAAATATTCGTATTGCAACTGAAAACCTGGATGCATATATTTGGAAAAATGGCCGCGAGCTGAAACAAATTTCCACTATTCCTAATACACTTACAGATCAAGAAAAGGCTAATGACTGGAAGCTCTTGTGGGATGGAGGAACTACCTCAGGATGGCGTGGCGCTAACAATGACGCTTTTCCTGAGGGAGGTTGGGAGCTTAGCAATCAAACTCTTTCTGTTAACGAATCTGGTGGTGGTGAAAGTGCTCATGGTGGAGATATTGTAACAATAAAACAGTTTGGAAGTTTCGAATTGAGCATTGACTTCAAACTATCAACAGGAGCTAATAGTGGAATTAAATACTTTGTAACTGAAGGTCAGAATAATGGAGTTGGTTCTGCAATAGGCTTAGAATTCCAGTTGTTAGATGACAAAGAGCATCCTGATGCAAATAATGGTGTTGGGGGCAATAGAACTATTTCATCTCTCTATGACTTGATTCCTGCATCTGAATCCAAAAAGGTTAATGCGCCAGGAAAATGGAATAATGCAAGAATTGTAGTTGACGGAAATCACGTTGAGCACTGGCTGAATAATCAACTTGTTCTTGAATACACCAGGGGAACTCAAATGTTCCGCGCTCTGGTTCAAAAGAGTAAATATGCTAAGTATCCCAACTTCGGAGAGCATAAGCAAGGACACATACTACTCCAGGATCATGGTAACCACGTGAGTTTTAGAAATATAAAAATCAGAGAACTATAGAGCTACCAATTATTACTATCATGAAAAAGCATATTAGCCTACTAATAATTACTGTTCTATTTCTATCCATGACGCAATGCAATATACAGAGCACTAACTCTGTTGAGCTTATTCCAGAACCTGTATCTCTTACACAGAAATCTGGCAGTATCACCCTTAGCAATCAATCAACTATCTCAATTTCCAATAATGAAATTGATTACATAATAACATATCTTGCTAACAGACTAAATCAGATAGCAGATATTCGTATAAATCCTACAGAATCAAATGCCACCATAAAGCTATTGGTCAACCCAGAGCTGGCAGATTCTATCGGGAATGAAGGATATGTTCTGAAATCAACAAAGAAAGCCATACTCATTGAAGCAAAAACAGAAGCAGGACTCTTTTATGGAGTTCAAACATTCCTTCAGCTTGTTTCAAATAATGGAACCTTTCCTATAGTTGAGGTTTACGACTATCCGAGATTTGCCTGGAGAGGATACATGCTGGATGTATCAAGGCACTTCATGCCAAAGGAATACATTTTCAAAGTTCTTGACTATCTGGCAATTCATAAACTCAATACCTTTCACATGCACCTGGTCGATGATCAGGGATGGAGAATAGAGATTAAGCAATATCCTAAACTTACAGATATTGGCGCATGGAGAGTTGACAGAGAACACTTGCACTGGAATGCACGCGAAAAACAAAAGCCTGGCGAAAAGGCCAGCTATGGAGGCTTTTATACCCAAGATGATATACGCGAAATAGTTGCTTATGCCCAAAAGCGGCAAATAACAATTATTCCTGAAATTGAAATGCCCGGACATACGAATGCAGCTATAGCTGCCTACCCCCAATATGCTTGTACCAGCGGTCCATTTACTGTTTTACCTGGCGGAGTATGGCCTATAACCGATATATATTGTGCTGGTAAAGATGAGACTTTTGAATTCCTGCAAAACATTTTAAGTGAAGTATTAGAGCTATTCCCTTCTAAATACATCCATATTGGTGGAGATGAGGCACATAAAAAAGAATGGAAGACTTGTGCTGATTGTCAAAAACGGATACACGATGAAGGGCTTAAAGACGAACATGAGCTACAGAGTTATTTCATTACCCGGATAGAAAAGTTCCTAAATGCAAATGGTCGACAGTTAATTGGCTGGGACGAAATTCTGGAAGGTGGTCTTGCCCCAAATGCTGCTGTGATGTCATGGCGGGGAGTAAAGGGAGGAATTGCAGCTGCGAAGTCTAATCACCTGGTTGTTATGAGTCCAAATTCTCACTGCTATTTTGATTACTATCAGGGCAAACCTGAACTTGAACCTCTGGCGATTGGAGGATTCCTGCCACTTGAGAAAGTCTATTCATTTGAACCAATCCCTGAGGAATTAACAGAAGAAGAAGCAAAATATATTTTTGGTGTTCAGGCCAACTTATGGACTGAATATGTTTCTACTACAGAGCATGCAGATTATATGACCTTCCCTCGTTTGTGCGCTCTTGCTGAAGTAGCATGGAGTCAGAAGAGTAAAAAGGACTTTCCTGATTTTGCAAAAAGGCTCAATAAACACTTGAATTATCTGGATATAAACAATATAGGATATTCTAAAAGTTTTGCCAGTGTAGCTGTTAATACTTCCTTTGACTCAGACAATAGAGTATTTCTCATTGAATTATCCAATCAAATAGGATATGGAGAAATTAGGTATACATTAGATGGGACTGATCCTGACAACACCTCAAAGGCATATACCAAGCCTTTCACAATTACCAAAACAAGTGTTGTCAAAGCTGCAACTTTTACAAATAATGAGATCTACTCAAATATCTCTTTTGAAAAGGTTTGGCTTCATAACGCAACCGGAGCAATTGTAAAATATAAATCTGATTTTTCAGAAAAGTATTCAGCCGGAGGGAATGATGCATTAACTAATAGTTTGAGAGGCTCTGCAAACCTATCTGATGGTCGTTGGCAAGGTTTCAATGGTAATGATCTGATAGTCACCTTAGACCTAGGTGAAGAAAAACTAATTTCCAGTATAGGTGTAGGCTGTCTTCAGGATGTAGGCAAATGGATTTTCTTTCCCAGTCAAGTTGAAATCGCCTTACTAAAAGAGGATTCAAATAATGCTATTCCTTTATTTATCAGAGTATTAGAAAGCAGTGTTTCGCTTCAGGATCCAGAAAGAAAAGTTCATGACTTTACCGCTAAATGTGACACAAAAGCCAGATTTATCCGAATAACAGCCAAAAACATTAGTGTATGTCCTCCAGGACATACAGGAGCGGGAAAAGCGGCATGGCTTTTTGTGGATGAGATCGTTGTGGAGTAAAGAGATACAATAAAAGCATAATAAAATTTAAATTGATCATTATGAAAAATAGGATTCTTATAATCGTGGTATTGCTTATGACCAGTACCATTATCCGCGCACAGCACAGCGAGCAAAAGTATTATCCTGTCACCAATCCTGCTGTTAAGGGAAATCTGGAAAAATGGGAAGACGTAAAATTTGGATTACTAATGCACTGGGGGCCATATTCTCAAAGAGGCATTGTAGAGTCATGGTCGATTTGCTCTGAGGATGAGGGTTGGTGTAGCAGAACAACAGATAATTACGTTGAATACAAAAGGGAATATGAAAATCTACAAACCACCTTTAATCCTGTAGAGTTTAATCCTGAGAAGTGGGCTAAGGCAGCTGCTGATGCAGGAATGAAGTATGTAGTATTCACTACTAAGCATCATGACGGATTTTGCATGTTCGATACAAAATACACAGATTACAAAATCACAGGATCAAAGACTCCTTTCCATACTAACCCAAAAGCTAATATTACTAAGGAGGTTTTTAATGCATTCCGTGCTGAGGGGATGATGGCAGGAGCTTATTTTTCAAAACCTGATTGGCACTCAAATGATTATTGGTGGCCAAATTTTGCCACGCCAGACCGAAATGTAAATTATGATGTGACAAAATATCCTGAGAGATGGGAGAATTTTGTTCAATTTACTCATAATCAAATTATGGAGTTAATGACGGATTATGGAAAAGTGGATATTCTATGGTTAGATGGAGGATGGGTTCAAAAAATGACTCCTGAGCAAACTCAGAAGTACAATTGCAAGCCAGGCTTTCAATCCAGCAGAGTTCAAAGTCAAGACATCAGGATGGATGAGCTGGCAGCCAAAGCAAGAGAAAAACAACCAGATCTAATTGTTGTTGATCGCGCCGTTGAGGGTTCTAATCAGAATTATTTGACCCCAGAAAATACGGTTCCAAAAGAAATGCTTCCCTACCCCTGGGAATCATGCATAATCATGGGAGGCGGATGGTCTTATTCCTTCAATCCTACTTTCAAATCGGGACGAGAACTAGTTCATATGTTAATTGACATTGTTGCTAAAGGGGGGAATCTCCTGCTTAACATTGGACCTAGTCCTGAAGGAACCTGGCCTCAAGATGCATTTGACCGCTTAACTAAGATCGGATCATGGATGGATATCAATAGCGAAGCAATTTACGAAACAAGAAAAATTGAGCCTTATTATTCTGGTTCTATATATTTCACGCAGAAAAAAGACAAATCATCAATATATGTAATCTATACACTAAATGATGGCGAAGCGTTGCCTGCTGAAATTGAACTCCAATCTGTACAATTGCCAGAAAATCCAAAAGTAGAAGTACTGGGATACAAAGGTCGTATTAGAATGAAAAAATCAACTTCTGGGTACACACTATCAATTCCAAAGAAACTTCAGAACACTCCTCCCCATAAATATGCAGTTACATTTCGGGTTTACTAATAATTGGCTTTAAAACTGAATAATTATCGCCTCATTTTATTAGCAATTATCTCAGCAGCCTTTATTAAGGGATATCCGGCAGGTGAAGCTGTTAAGCAAGGATGAGTTCCTATCTGAGAAGTAATCAATGAATTAACAGACATTCGGTTTTCGATTGCCAGGCCAATAGTATTGATCAATTCTCCTGCACTCAAGCCGCCAATAACTTCACCTCCAATAATAATACCAGAGTTCTTGGCAACAATAAGTTTAACTAGTTGTTTATGTGTATCAGGCAAAGTTCCAGGGTGGCGATCAAGCCCTTCAAAAGTACCTGTTAGAGAAGCAAAGCCCTCCTCATTAGCTCTGGTTTCTGTGATACCGGCTGCACCAAACCCGGTGTCACCAAGAGCAGTTGAATATATGGCTATTGTTCCGCTGAATGTTTTTACAACATGAAGGTTAAACAAGTTCATGCCAGCAATTCTTGCTTCGGCGCATGCAGTAGAAGCCAACATAGTAGGGACTCTCTTTCTGGTAATAAAATCGCGTTTCTGAGCACAGTCACCCACCGCAAAAACATCTTTAGTGTGTGTTCTCATATATTCATCCACTGATATAAAACCGTCAGGATCAACTTGCACTCCGGATTCCTTCGCTAATGTAGTATTTGGAAGATACCCCATTGATAAGATAACAGCATCTGCTTCAAGCTCTTCACCATTCTCCAACTTTACTGAGTTGACTTTTTCATCTCCCACTACTTCACTGATTCCATTTCCAGTAATAACCTTAACACCACGACTACTTAATAGTTCGTGTATTCGTTCTGATAATTCCGGGTCGAAAGAGAGGTTAAGAATATTTGGTAGTTTTTCAACTAAAGTTACATCAAAGCCTTTCTTCTTAAGCTCATCAGAGAACTCTACCCCAATAAAACCAGCACCAATAACCACTATCTTTTTACACGACTTCAGCTTCTCCTGCATGCTATCCAGGTAGTACTTATCCTTTGGTATCATAAAAACATTTTCTTTATCGGCTCCTCGTAACCATGAGGGCATAATCGGTAGTGAACCTGTAGCAATAACAAGTTTATCATATTGAATATTATCGCCAGAGGCAAGAGTTACCACCTTTTCATTAGCATCTATACCAACAACTTCGTTAACAATAGATTCAACATCATTCTTCGCCAGCATGCCATCAACAGGCATGATATTCTGAGAACTATTCTCCAGGGTACCAAAGATGTAAGGGATCCCGCAGGGAACCATCACGTCAGCTTGTTTTTTCACAAGTACAAAGCTTTTATCTGACCAGGAATTTTTTCCAGCTAGAGCAGTAACTACCCCTGCTGCACTTCCTCCAATAATTAATACATCTGTTTTTTTCATCTCACTAAGTTTATCATATTAAGTAATATATACCATTTCCATAAAACCAACCTCATATTGAACATTGGTGCAGAACAAAGCTACAGTTCTCAATTACACCTAACTATGCTTTTTGTCATGCGCACATATGCTCAATATACTTAAGCCTAATGACATAAAAAAAAGGGTGCCGCAATGGCACCCTTTTTTTTCAAACAGATCTAGTATCTTTTAGTTCACGTCCCAGAAAATCTTAACACCAAACTTGTCATTAGCTACAACAGCGTTGTAGTTAGTCTCGTTTAATGCTTTTTCTGAGCTAGGATATAACCATCTATATGGAGGTAAGGTTTGTCCACTAGCTGTAGCGTTATCAGGTCGGAATTCCAATTCAGGTAAATCCAATCTTAACATTTCAGCCCATGTTTGAACCATTCCGCCTAATCCTGAGTTGATCCACTTTTGAGTAGCTATCATTTCTATTGCATCGTTGGCATCCCAGGCAACACCTGGAGCGTCAAGATATGCAGCAACAACAGCAGCATCCATCACAATAGGATCACGATAGTCACCAGTTGCATTGATTGCATAATAAAACTCAATAGATTGCTCAACACCAGCATTGTATGCAGCTTTCGCATCACCAGTAGCTAAACCTTTTTGATAAGCTTCAGCTTTGATAAAACTAACTTCTGCTGCACCAATAATAAATCCAGGGAAGTAGTTGTTTCTGGTGAAAGTAGAAGTGTCATAACGAGCAATTAAGCCATCAGACAACATATTACTCTGCTCAGTTCCATCCAATAATGGATCCATTCCAAGATACTCACCATTGATATTTGGATCAAAAGTGATTTCTAATCTTGGGTCAGTATTTGTCACCATGTGATCACAAAGAGCCATTGGAGCAATATCATATTGTCCCCATGTTTCCATTGCCTGACGAATACCACCAGTCATACTACTAGTAGTTGCATATAGATCAGGACCACCAGCGATAAGCATGATATTTTCATCATTACCATCAACCACAGGATAATCTCCAGGATTATTTAGAATTTCTGCAATATCAGCTGATACATCAACAACATCAGAGATACGCATTAACATTCTAAGACGCAAAGAGTTTGCATATTTTTGCCATAATACAACACTACCATTATTCAGGTAATCTTTATCAGCAAATAATCCAGCAACAAAAGGAGATAGCTCAAGTCCGCCTATTTCATTAGACAGGCTTTTCAGATCTGCAATCATTGTGGTGTAAATCTCTTTTGCATCATCATACTTTGGAAGTGCTCCGTCAAGATCACCGATCTCACGAACCATTCCAGCTTCTGACCATGGAAGATCACCAAAAATGTCAACCATTTGTTGGGTTTGATCATGGAAGAAAACCTTTGCTGCAAGCATGAATATCTTCATTTCAGCCTGACCTTCTTCATCCAGTTCATTATATAATGACTCTAAAACTCTGTAGTGAGTCATAGGTCCATTATAATACTGACCCCATCTCCAATCAGATATAGCAGCTGATACGATGTACTGATCAGGAGAGTTAGACCAACCCATCACTTGAGTAAAGCGACCAATAGTAGGTTGTTCAACTACGAAGAACCTCCAGTAATACGGCATTACAACATTATTTGCACTTTTCAGAAATCCTGTGAAAAAATTCTCAACTGTAGCAGTTGAACTTTTCCCAGGATTTGGGTACAGTTCTTCAAGTTCACCTTTATCACAACTGTTAAACATAACAGCCAATCCAGCGAACATGACTAAAACTAAATATAATTTATTTTTCATATTATTTATTATTTTTTAATCATTTCACTATTAGAAGCTAGCTCGAATTGAGAATCCAATATTTCTTGTAGCTGAGGTAGATCCGCCAACGATAGCTTGATTTACCCAGTTAGAACCAATATTTGTCTCAGGATCAAACTGCTTAAATGTTCTGTAGATATAGAACAAGTTACTACCAGTTAGAGAAACACGAATGTTTTCACACTTAAGCTTTTCAGCCATACTCTTTGGAAGGTTATATCCAAGAGATAATTCTCTAAACTTAACATAAGTATTCTTGTGTACAGTATCATCATAACGACTCATACCGCTTCCCCATGCAGGAATAGCTCCCCACTGGAATGTATTCATATAATACTCACCAGCAGTAACGATAATGTCATTAGCACTTCCATCAGGCTTAACACCGTCAATAATAATACCATTATTATAAACGCGCTCACCTGCTGGTCCGGCAGAACCATCTGATAAATGACGAGCTCCGTCAGCATCAGTATAATAAGCTAAACCACCGTTTTCTGCATCACGACCCCACATGGTTTCTTCCCACATACCAGCACCTTTCATATAATGGCCAGCAAGAGAAACTATATCACCACCAACGCTGTAGTCGATTACAAAGTCAAGGAAGAAGTTTTTATACTCTAAGTTACTTCCAAATCCACCAACAACTTTAGGCATTGCATTACCAACTTTCTGACGAGTATCACCGTATCCATAATCAACAGGATTTCCATCAGCATCATATTCTTCAAAGTTGATTACATGATATCCTGATTCAGGATCAGTGATATATTGTCCAGCGTCATTATATTTTGGCATATAACTAATAATGTCACCCATAGAACCACCAGGTACAGAAACAATCATTACTGAACCAACATCCATGCTTGAATGAGTTAACATGTCAACACCAGGCATAAGGCTAACAACAGTATTCTTGTTAACAGCGAAATTTCCTCTCAAATTCCATTGAAGATCTTTGCCATCAATAACAGTACCATATACAGCTGTTTCAAAACCAAGGTTCTTCAATTCACCAATATTGGTAAGCATACGACCTGCACCAATAGTTGGAGGAACATCTAACCAAAGAATTTGATCAACAACACGGTTACTATAAAGGTTTGCCTCGATACCTAAACGATTACCGAAAAGTTTAAGATCTGTACCAACCTCAAATTCGTGCTTTTCTTCTGGACGAATACCGTCATTACCATAACTACTTGAAACTGAGTTATAAATAATTCCGTTTACAGATCCTTGTGAATAAGCATTATTTGCAGCATACATTGAAGGTGCGTTACCTACAATACCCCAAGCTACACGTAATTTACCATAATCAAGTGCACCTTCTAAACCAAAAGCTTCTGAAAAGATAAAACTACCGTTAACTGATGGATAGAAGAATGTGTTACTTCCTGGAGGCAATGTTGATGAACTTTCCTGGCGACCAGTAAATTCAACAAATGCAAAATCACGGAAGCTTAAGCTAGCAGTACCAAAATAAGCATATTTCAATAACTCGGTATAACTTGAACCACCATTTCTGGTGCCAGTGTTAATAGATGCATTTTGGTGGAACCAGTTTTCAGTACTCAAACCACCTCTTGTACCAGCATTAACATTTTTATATGTTACACGACGACCAGTAAAACCAGCATTAACCAAAAGACCAACACTAGTGTTAATTTGCTTATTGTAGGTTACAATCGCATCACCGTAAGAAGTACTATATCTGCTTTGAGACATACTATATCCACCACTGTTACCAATACTTAGAGGAACACTGTTAGGACTAATATTCTCAGAAGATAAACTAGTGAAATCATTAGCAACACGACCACGGAAAGTAAGATCATCAGTGATTGTCCAAGTACCAGTTGCACTTGTAATCAAACGGTCTTGCAACTCAATATTCTTGTTAGCAAGAGTTCTCCAGTAATAGTCAAGCAATGCAGTAGCACGCATGTTATAGTTTAGATTTTCATCTGGAGTAGCACTTGATTGAGTTCCTGTACGGAATCTGTAATCTTTAGAAGTACTATAATTATCTCTATACCACTGAGTATCATCAAAACGACTTAGGAAACCACCATAGTTATTAGTAATCCTATTAATCTTATAGGGACGGTTAAGTGTGTTTTGTGAAATGTACTGAGCAACCAAATCCAATTTGAAATTACGATGTAAGTTCAATTGGGCATTCAGGTTAAAAGTGTTCTTATTATGGTCTGATCCTCTTGTTACACCTTGATAATCAAGTCTTGTGTAAGAGAAACGGAAACTTCCAAAATCACCTGCTTTGTTTATTGCAACGTTAGCAATTGAGCTGCTACCATTCTGGAAAATATTATTCCAGTTATTTGGCTGAGCTACATAAGGATGAATTTTGTTATCCCAACCAATTACATCCTCACCATCAAATGCTGGTCCGAAATTGGCATAAGAACGATAAATTGGATAACGGATTGTTCCATTGTAATCTTCATACTGACCAGAACCTTCATTATAGTAACGAGGATTCTCAGCATAAAGCCATCCGTCATCATCAGAACCAAATGATCCAATATTAATAGCTTGGTAGTATCCTGGACCATAGCTATTTTGGAACTGAGGGTTATATGCAGGACTTTCTGACATATATGAGTAATTCACATCAATACCCAAACCTTTTTTTGATGTACCTTTCTTGGTAGTGATCACAACAACACCGTTGGCTGCTTCTGAACCATACAATGCTGACGCTGATGCACCTTTAAGAATAACAAGGTTCTCAATATCTTCAGGGTTAATGTCAATTAAGCCATTACCACGAATCCTCTGATCACCCCAATAACCTGAGTTATTGACATCATCATTTCTAATTGGAATACCATCAACAATAATCAATGGACTATTACTGAAGTTAATCGAATTCGTACCCCGAATCTTGATGTCTACCGCTGAAGTAGCACCACCCGGAGCGGATCTAATACTTACACCGGCAGCTTTACCATAAAGTGCAGAACCAAAGTTGGTTGAATTCACTTTAGTAATTTCCTTTGAATCTACCTTCGAAATGGCATATCCAAGGGCTTTTTCCTGCCGCTTAATACCCAGAGCTGTAACCACCACTTCTTCAATGTTGGTAACATCAGGCTCCAGGGTAACACTAAGCGTGCTCTGGCTACCAATGGTAACCTCCTGGGTCAACATGCCTAGAAAGCGAAAAACAAGAGTTTTTGCTTCCGGGCCTACAGTTATACGGTACATTCCATCTGCATCTGTAATAGATGCCGTACGAGTCTCCTTAACCAAGACAGTAACGCCTGGTAAAGTAGATCCGTCCTCTGAGGAAGTAACCGTTCCAGTTAGGGTGCGCGTTTGTGCAAACACACTACCCATCATAACAAAAATTGCTATGAACGAAACCAGTAACTTTTTTCTCATAGAAACTAAAATTTAGGTTGAAATAAAATTGATACTAGAACTAATTATTAATATTTAAGTGTTTTCTGTTTACAAAGAGAAGCCGTTCAGTTAAAAATATGTCACAAAACATAAAATGCAGCCTAACTGACTTTTACTCTTAGCTCAACAAAAATAGAAAAAATATTGGGTATTCAGCAAGGTTTGTACCTTTAGAAAAAGGATTTTACCTTGATACGAGTGCCAATAGAGTAGTTATAAATACTATATTAGTTCAATATAATATACACTTTCCTCAATTTAAATGGATCAGTAAGCTGAAAACATCAATGAATACCTCACTCCTGCTTCTTAAAAAAATTCAATCCATGTGTGAACATGGTCAACACTTTTCTCATAACGACTTTGACTTACAGCGGTATAAAGAAATAGAGCAAATGGTTTTTGAATTAATAGCACTTAACTTCCAAACCCAAGCTGAGAAAATACCTCTTCTGATGACAGAGAAGAATGGATACAAAACACCTAAAGTTGACATCAGAGCAGTAGTATTTGACACCGAACACAAAATACTTATGGTGAAAGAAAAAGCTGATGGCAAGTGGTCATTGCCAGGAGGATGGGCTGACGTTGGCTATACCCCCTCAGAAATAGCAATTAAAGAAACCAGAGAAGAAGCTGGTGTAGAAGTACATTCAGGTCGTTTAATTGCAGTTTTGGATAAAAGAGAGCATAATCACCCTGAAGACTTGTACTACATTTACAAGATTTTTATTGAATGTATATTCGTGGGACCAGCTGAAACAGATTTTTTGGAAACTGATGACGTGGAATATTTCGATCTGGATGACTTACCACCACTTTCAACACCAAGAAACACTTTTGAACAAATCAGCATGGTGTTTGACTTTCATGCCAACAAACCAGGCTTTCCAATAATTGACTAATTTCATGAATTCATTCCGTTATTTCTTTTACTGTCTTAGTATTTTAGGTTTAGCATCATTGATCTCACCATTCAATTTGCCAGGACAAGTATCTCTGGGAGGCAATAATGATAAGCAAGATTTCCCGTATTCATTAAAAGCATCAAAAGACTTAGTAATACTACCGGTTAGTACCGGATTATTAGTAGCAGGACTGGTGGGTAATGAATTGCATCAAGCAATGACTGGTACTGAAATACTTGCTCTCAATAGATCGTCGCTTTTGCCTATTGACTCAAGAGTTATCTACAACTGGAACCCCAAATTAAATAATATCAGAGAAACTTTTGAACCTGCCTCCTTCATTGCCGGACTGGGTATAATCGGAATTATTAGCAGACAACACATAATACAAGAAAAGAACTATAATCCTGCTATAACTCTCCTAACAATGTATGCTGAAGGAGCTTTTCTGTCTGAAGGAATGGTTCTCTTATCAAAGGTTTCCATATCTCGACCAAGACCATTCACTTACAATTCAAATTTGTCATTAGACTACAGGGTTCGGTCAAGCGCCAACAATGAATCATTTTTCTCGGGTAATGCAACAGTATTATTCTATAATGCCACCTTTATCAGTCAGGTGCTCACAGACATTTATCCTGGCAAACCATGGCTACCTTATGTTTGGGCAGGTTCTCACGCAATAGCAAGCTTATCAGGATATTGGTCAGTCAAATCTGGCATGCATTTCCCCACAGATGTTATTGCCGGAGCAATCTGGGGGAGTAGTATGGCTTTAATAGTAACAATGGTTCATAAGAAGAAAAACAAGAGAGTAAAAATCATACCCTGGGCTTCAAACATCGGACAAGGAGCAACTCTTCAACTAAGCCTTGAGCCTTGAGCCTTGAGCATTACGCCTTATAGTCCAAATCTATAGGAGAACTTCATCAAAAATATGTTGTGTGGAATCACTCCATACAAGTCACCAAAATCTCTTCCAAGCTCTAAATCCCCATAACTATGATATCCAGTTCTGCCTTGCGACCAAACCAGGTAAAATACAGAGCCAGGACGAAATTCCCATCTTGCAACAAGATTTGACTTAAACTCTTTAAAGTTAAAATCAGGATATGAGATATAATAATCTACTAAGCCATCTGTATTTTCGTCAATTGAACAATAGCCATCATCTTTGTAGCAACTAATCTGATCGTCAGAGAATTCATGGTATCTATCAGTATATGACACAGCTAAAGGATCTGTAATCATTTTCATATTTGAATAACTACCTGTTGCAATAAATGGTTGTCCCCAATATTGAATAGTCAAATCCGGAGTAATAGTCAGATTAATACGAAGGCTCATCCCGATAACTTTCTGGTCAATACTGCCAAATATATATCTTGAGTCACCATTATACGAGCTCTCCCCTACATATTGCAGATTACTCTTATTGAGCATCACATTAGGAGAAAGAGAGACAGTCATAATATTAAAAGGTCTGTATGTTAATTCTATATCAGCACCTTGCGTTTGTGAATGTCCTTGAGCAGAGCTTGGTGCAAATGCAGAAAAGCTAAGAATGAGCTTCTTTCTTCCATCGCTGTTAATATTGATAAAGGGGCTAAAGCTCCCGGGTGTTATAAATGCTGGTCCTCCCCTCAAAATCCCTGTTGATAAAGACTCTGATTCGCCATTTAATCCCATACTGAAAGACCAGAAATTTGTAAATTGAGTATTCATATTAAAATTTCCACCAACACCCATGTAAGTCCCGGAAAAATCAAAAGCTGTCCATGCAGCAGAGTTTAAGCGAAGGATTCTAAAGATGCTAAATGGCTCATAAAACTGATAACTAGCCCAAAGAATTGAGATTATCTCATCGGTGCTCCTAATATATCCTACATCATTTAATTCAACACCAGGTGTTTTCCAGTTTAGAAAGGCTCCAATATTAAGGGGTGAATTTCCAACCTTTCCAAACATAATTGACCCACCATTACCTGTCAGAGATGTTCTTGTTGAATCAAGTTCAAGATGTGTAGCATCAGGGCGCTGAAAGTAATGTGCTGATGATCTTTGAGTTCGTGTTATTGCTTCTGTTGACCCTGCAACCTGACTAAAATATGTTTTTACAGACAAGAGGTAAGTCTTATTCTTAAAAAACTGAGTAAAGTCAAATCCTCCTGTATAGGCTGATTTATGAAGATAGTCAAGTGGCGTATCATCTAATCTCCGATTGGTTGAAGTAACCATACCAGAAATAATTGTATTTCCTTCATTTATGTCTTTATGAACAGTACCAATAAAGTAATTAGTTAATGGCTCAACGGCTTCAAATCTCCTTTCTCCGTCCAAATCAATTTCAGCTCTTTCTTCAGCTGTAACACTTTCAAGTACGCCTATTGACCAGCCATTTTCAGTTTTCCCGGTTACCTTGCCGGCACCAAGGATTTTTGTGAATGGAGGCACGTCAGCATATTCCCCGCTTGTCATTCCAGGATAACCGTGTGGTCTCCTGCCTATCCTTCTGGTATAAAAAAGATTCTCTCTTGACATATCTCCATCACCTATCATCAAAGGCATAGACAAAATACTCCTTCCTTCAATAAAGAACGGACGTTTCTCCTCAAAGAACGTTTCATAGGCAGTAAGATTAACCTGTGATGGATCAGCTTCCACTTGTCCGAAATCAGGATTTACAGTCAGGTCAAGCGTAAGGTTATTTGTGATGCCAATTTTTGCATCCATGCCAGCAGTATACGAATTGCCCTTACCTGTTTTGAAAGGATTACCCTCTTGCGCTTCAAATCGCTCAGTTGACACAACTGTGTAAGGAGTAACGTCAAATTGTTTTTTTGGTTTGATGCCAGTAATCCCTGTCATATGTCCGTAATGATTCACAATGCCTGATGATCCCCTCGGAACCCTTTGCCAAATAGAGACCTCTTCTCTTCTGAATACCAATCTCATTACATTTAAACCCCAACCATCTTTAGAATCTACCTCAAACCTCAGTTGAGAAAAAGGAATACGCATTTCTGCAGTCCAACCCTTATCATTAATATCAGTTTTGACATACCAATTTGGATCCCATGATGTATCCTCATTGCTTCCATCACCAGACATTATGCGATCAAGTTTAACACCGCTTGAGCTAACCCAGAATCCAAATGCAGTACGGTGATCATGGTAACTATCAAAATCCACTCCTATCACATCACCATCAATATCATCACGACGAGTCAACCTTCTTGAAATGCTATCAGGACTATTATCGTAAGCCCAAAGTCCTACATAAATATTATTATCATCTATATATATTGCAAATTCTGTTTGATGCGAAGGAGCAATGCCTTCATGAGGTTGAAATTGCAAAAAATCACCTGCTCGAGTTGCATTTTCCCAAATCCCCTCATCAAGAACTCCATCTATCACAGGAGGCTGAGACTGCAGCCTCTGTACTTCATATGACTTTACAGCTATCTCTTCAGATTGGCTAAACACAGGCAAACTAACTATAGCACAGCACAATAGAACGATTATCTCTTTCATGATTCAGGTATATGTATCTTCACATTTAATATATGACGAATAAGAATCCGTTTTGCTACAACAAAGCAAAAGAAATATTTCAACATTCGTTAAACCAAATGGAAAAAAAAGTGTCTAACTCCTTTTAATACCTAAGAATTGATATTATGAGAAAGATTGACCGTAGAATTGTCATCATTGCAATGCTTGTTTTCACAATTGGACTTGCATTTGGATTAATGCGTTACCTGATCTCACTTAAAGAAGATCCCAAAACCAGACCTCAAAAAGAGCTTGTTCGCTACGTTAATACTCAAGAGGTCAAATACATGGATGTGATTTCTCCTATTGAAGCACCAGGTAGATTGGCCTCGGTATCGAAACTGGATATTGTTTCAGAAGCTTCAGGTAAGATAAATACTAATAGTGTTCCTCTAAAGAAAGGTGCTCAGTTTCAAAAAGGTGATCTTCTCTTCTCGATTTATCCTGATGAAGCTATTCTTGCTCTAAAAGCAAGAAAAAGTCAATATTTGACTTTGCTAGTCAACCTTTTGCCTGATATCCACATAGATTATCCGGATTTCGAAAATGCATTCAATATCTTTTATCAGTCAATTGATTTAGATAAGCCACTACCAAAACTTCCTACAATAGAAAATCAAGCTTTTAAGACCTTTCTGGCCGGTCGTAGTTTTCTTAGTGAGTACTACGTAATTATTAAGGATGAGCTAAGTTTAAATAGAAGAAGTATTTATGCACCTTTTAGTGGAGCATATAT
>JAGLDP010000081.1 GCA_023145515.1 Bacteroidales bacterium | reverse complement strand
TTGAGCCCAAAGTTCTTTGTTTGTTTTATTGATCATAATATCGGTAAGCAATAGATATTCACCTGGTCCTTTACCGATAGTTTGAATCCTGAAAATAAACTTGCCATCTTCAGCAAAGCAGATAATTGCTTGTAGTTCACGATCTAAGATATACCAACGATCCTGGAAAAAGAGAATCTTATCCGCATTAATAAAAAGGCCGTCAGGATTGTCTTCCAGAAATACATAGTCAAGAGAAGTAAAGTAGTCACTGAGTTTGATATTGTCAACAAATTCTGCCTTGTAAGTGTTTTGATCAACTACTTGCTTAGGCTCACTCTGACATGAGAATAACAAACTGGCAATAAACCCATAAATGAGAATTGATTTAATTTTCATAGCTTTTGTTAAATTGATTTGCAATGTGTTTGAGAAAAATACTGGTATATTTTGTAGTAGCCGGAAAGGGGAGAAAGGATGCCTGCACATCACCAGCACCATTAATAAGAAAAAGGTACGGAATTCGAAACTGATCAAGTGGAGTTAACTCCAAACTATCTGGTATACTGATGAATTTTACTGGATCCAGAAGGCGTAATCTGAATTGTTGATTAATATGATGATCTCTTTTAGAAGAATACATAACAATCAGGTTATCAGGTCCTATATCAGTGAGATGCTTCCGTATTTCAAATATTAACTGGTCAATGCAAGTGCTGCATTGCTTATCTGACAACCTAACAACCAGCACTCCATTTGGCGGTAAAACATCAAGGTATTCAGTTTGGATTTTCCTTTGAGGAATACTCACAGAGCTAGCCCATGCTAAAGTGCTTAGTTCAGCATCTGCCAAAGTTTTTCTCAGAATGATATTCTCCTTTCCTGCCTTCATTTGAGCTTTTCTAATGGTATTGCGGTATTGAAAGACTAAAACCAGATTAGCTAAAATTAGGAAAAGCACAATGATTACCAAGTGTATTTTTTTGCTCATTTTTTGAAACCAATTATGATGTAGGACAAATTACCGGGGCCGAGCATCCTTCCATTTTATTTCCGGTTGGTGTGCAGCATGGAAGTGTTTCATATATAACTGCAACTCTTGAAAAATGGTTTCCGGCATAGTAAAAATGCTCTATTGTAGTGCCTGTGCCAACTGTGTATGTTGATGGCCTATAGCCCTCCATTATTTTGGGATCTTTCTCTGCTTCATCATTATAATTACCTGAAGATGCTGAGATCTTTGTTAAGCCTGTTGATAGAAATGCCATAAATGCCAGGCAGTAAAGTAAATGTTGTCGTCTAATTTTCATGTTTTTAAACTTTTTAAGTAGTTAATTAATCATTTTTGACTGCAGTCTATTAATATAGATGCACCTGAGGAGGCAAAGTGGAAAATTATGATAGGTTTTTTTTGAAAATTCTTTTCAATAAAACTCTACCTTTGGATTCAAATTTTTTAGATATGATTTTATTTGAGGATGCTCTTTCTATTACATTGGATACTGCAAGGTTATTTGGAGTAGAAGAAGTGCCTTATTTGCAGTCAGTTGGCAGAGTTTTGTCAGCTGATTTATTTACAGATATTTCAATGCCACCCTTTGATAAGAGTGCAATGGATGGTTATGCATGCAGAAAGGCAGATTTAAATCTTAAACTAAGGGTTATTGAATCAATACGCGCAGGTATTGAGCCTGAGAAAGAGATTGGTGTGGGAGAGTGCTCTCAGATTATGACAGGTGCTATTGTTCCAAAAGGCGCAGATACTGTAATAATGGTTGAGCAAACAAAGACTGTGGAACAAGGGCGAATTTTGTTTACCGGTAAAAAGACCAGCAGTAATATATGTTATCTGGGTGAAGATGTAAATAAGGGAGATCTTATTTTGGAAAGAGGAACACTTTTGAGCCCAAAGCATATTCCATTACTTGCAACAATCGGAGTAGTAATTGTGCCAGTTTATAAGCAAGCCAGAGTTGGTGTTATCGCTACAGGTACAGAATTAGTAGAGCCTGATCAGAAGCCAGGGGTATCACAAATACGAAACTCCAATGCCTCGCAAATGATGATACAGCTTAGTAAGCTGGGATTGGAGCCTCAATATTTTGGGATTGCACCTGATGATGAGGAGCAGACATACGAACAATTGTCAAAGGCCTTGCAAACTACAGATGTACTAATTCTGTCAGGTGGAGTGTCAATGGGAGAGTTTGATTTTGTGCCCTCTGTTTTAACAAGACTGGGTATGGAGCTTAAGTATCAGAGAATTGCCGTTCAGCCTGGTAAGCCAACCACATTTGCAGTTGGCAATGATAAATATGTTTTTGCTCTGCCCGGAAATCCTGTTTCGGCTTTTGTGCAGTTTGAAATTATGGTGAAACCTTTTTTGCTAAAATGTATGGGGCATGATTGGAATCCACCTGTATGGAAGCTTCCTGCCGGAAAGAAATTTCTTCGTAAAAAGACCGAACGGATGTCATGGATCCCAGTAAAAATGACTGAGGAGGGAAAAGTGATTCCCTTAGACTATCATGGCTCAGCTCATATCTTTTCTTTAAATCAGGCCCAGGGTTTTATTTATTTTAAAATTGGCCAGGCCCAAATAGATGAAGGAGAATTAGTTCATGTACGACCGATATAACAGAAGAGTAAATTATCTCAGAATCTCAGTTACTGATCGCTGCAATCTTAGATGTGTGTATTGCATGCCCGCTGAAGGTGTAGTTCAACTTTCACATACAGATATCCTCAGTTTTGATGAAATTTTAGAAGTTGTTCATGTAGCTGTGGATATGGGAGTGGATAAGATTAGAATAACCGGTGGAGAACCTCTGGTTAGAAAGGGTATAGTGCATTTGGTGAAAATGATTGCAGAGATTGATGGAGTAAAAGACCTTGCAATGACAAGTAATGCAAGCTTTTTGTCAAAGTATGCTCGTGACCTGAAAGATGCAGGACTTCATCGTATTAATGTCAGTCTGGATACTATGAATCCTGAAAAATATGCTGAAATTACCCGTGGAGGAGATATCAATGCGGTTTTTGCCGGATTGAAGGCTGCTGAAAAGGTAGGGCTAAATCCGATAAAGATTAATTGTGTTATTAGCAATTCTTCAGATGAACCTGATGCCCGTATGGTAAGAGATTTCGCAAATAAGAATGGATACCAGGTACGTTTTATTCATATGATGGACCTGGAAACTGGATATTTCCAACCTGTTGAAGGTGGCGAGGGTGGAAACTGTGCAAGCTGTAACCGTCTTAGACTAACCAGCAATGGATTGATTAAACCATGTTTGTTTAGTACTCGCGGCTATTCGGTACGAGAACTTGGTCCGCAAGAAGCTATCGAAATGGCACTGAAGCATAAACCAAAACGTGGTGGCCTCAATCCTGAAGGTAGCTTCTATAGTATTGGTGGGTAGATTAATACACTTGCAATTTGATACCTTTGTTTTAATAATCTCATGATATGGCAGAAAAACTAAGTCACATAGACGAACAGGGTAGAGCCCGAATGGTTGATGTAGGACATAAACCTGAGCAGGAAAGAGTGGCCCGGGCAAAGGGTTTTATCAGTCTGAATGTTGAAACGGTCAGCCTGGTGAGCGATAATAACATGAAAAAAGGTGATGTTCTTACTGTAGCTGAGATCGCTGGAATACAAGCTGCTAAAAAAACTGCTGATCTTATTCCTTTATGCCACACACTACAATTGACTAAGGTTAGTGTTGAAGCAATACTGCAAGATAATGGGGTGCAGGTTATTAGTGAAGTTAAGTGTTCCGGACAAACAGGTGTGGAGATGGAGGCTCTTACTGCCGTTAGTGTGGCTCTTTTGACTGTTTATGATATGTGTAAAGCTACGGATAAGGGGATGCAGATTTCTGATATTACACTCTTAAGCAAAGAAAAAAAATGAGTTTGCCAGACATAATTAAAATTAGAGTTATTACCCTGTCTGACCGGGCTAGCAAAGGTGAGTATGAAGATCTAAGTGGCCCTGAAATTACTCGACTATGTACTGAGTTTTTTGAGGAGAAACAGGTAAATATAGAAATTCGAAATCTCCTGATTCCGGATGATCCTGTTCAATTGAGTATGTTAGTGCAGGATAATGAAGAAAAGAGTATTCATGTATTATTCACCACTGGAGGTACTGGTATCGGACCAAAGGATTTTACACCAGACGTTATAAGTGAATTGCTGGATAAAGAAATACCCGGAGTCATGGAGATGATCCGGGTAAAATATGGAATGCAGAAACCTAATGCATTAATCTCCAGAAGTATTGCTGGTGTTAAGGGGCAAATGCTTATATACGCATTGCCAGGCAGCGTTAAAGCTGTAAGAGAATACTGTTCAGAAATTTTACCTACAGTTCTGCATTCCATGAAAATGATCTATGGACTTGATGATCATTCTTGATGGCATTATTGCTTGATGATCTTTTGTACATACTTTTTATTGCCAACAATCACTTCAAGCCAATAAATCCCATTTCCCATTCCGGTTAAATCCAGTGGGATCATCACAGGCTGGCTAAGAAACTCTTTCAAAACCGGAATCTTTTGTCCTAGCACATTTAGGATATTAATAGTTACCATTTCTTCAGAATTAGCACTGAACCGAACAAATAATTCCCCCTTTGTAGGATTTGGGAAGGATTCAAAATACTCGATTCCATCCTGGTTATAGACACCACTTGATACAGAATTGCTTTTTCCTGGTGTTCCAAGGTCTCCTGCCCCATATATATCAACAGCTGGGTGCCATTGACTATGAGTATTGTTAGACTCCGGGTTATCTATGCCGGAATTCAACTCTAATGAAGCTCCTGCATACATTGGCCAATCTGAGTTATAGGCAATCTCATCCAAAATCGTTTTGTCATCCAGACTGATGATAATCTCATCTTCACTGTTGCCAAGAGAAAAATTACTATAAACATAATCTGGTGTCAGACCTCCGTTTTCATCAGAATCAATATTCCGGGCCATCACAAAAAATCCTCCAGCAGATATAATAATATCTTCATCTGACGAGAGAGTGTGCTTATTGCTACCTGCATCGGAGATGACTATGCCGTTTAGAACCAAATCATCTTCACTGGTGTTGAAAATTTCAATCCATTCCCCTTTTGTGTCGGATACTGCCGAGGGATTGACCATAAATTCTGTAATGATTAGGTCTCCTGATTTAGGAGTGTTCTGACCATTCACAGGAAACTGAAGAAAAAGAGTAGTCAGAGCTACAAGCATAATGATGAGGAATTGTTTTTTCATTAGATAAATTGTTTAGTTAGACATGTTTTGTTTACTATATAGATGCATTTGAAGGGCTGAAATGGAAAAAATGAGATAGTTTTTTTTTCAGCAAGGGCAATATTTGTATACTTGTGGCGTATGATAGGGATATTGAAACAGAAAATTCTTTTAATAATTATTCTAATCCTGTTGCGAAACCTGGCATTCTCGCAGTCTTCTCTGAATCCGATTCAGATTATTTACAATAACCCTTTACCAACTGAATTTGAGTCTGGCAAAACACTTGCAGGTATTAAACTCCCACCAGAAGGTGCTGCTGTATTGTCATTGAAGCAATATATCATACTCAGAGAATATGTGGTGCAGGAATATGAAAACCAAGGATATCCTTTTGTGTCGGTCAGACTGGATTCTATTCAGATCATTGATTTCAAGTTGAAGGCTAATATGCTGATTGATCTGGGAATACGTATTGTATTAGATAGTATAATTGTTCGTTCAGAGATTGCTGTCTCTAACAAAATACTGCAGAGGATAAGTGGACTCCGAACAGGAGATTGGTATTCAGAAAAGCTTATTACTGCTGCACAGGAACGTTTACAGAGTAGTGGTTTTATAGAAAACCGTCAACCATTAGAAGTGGGCTTCTTTGAAGATAAAGCTTGGGTTTATCTGAGTCCTGAGCTAAGAAAAACTAATCGGATAGATGGATTAGTAGGAATTCTCCCTTCACAAGGATCAGCATTCCCAAGTATCACAGGTGAGTTTAATCTTAGTTTGAATAATATCATCCAACAGGCAGAATCATTATCAATCCAATGGAAGGCTCCAGGTGCTGCAACGCAAAAGTTGTATTCAGAAATTGCTTTTCCTTATTTATTTGGACTACCCGTTGGTGTATCCGCACAATTAGATCTTTACAAGAAAGACACCAGTTTTCTGAATCTTGGAGCTTCTGGTGGACTAAGAATAAGCTTTCAACCTGGCAAATGGCTTGATGTTTTGTATGAGAATAGATCATCAAGTAGTTTAGCACTTGATAATAATAATTCGTTTCCCGAATTTGATATTAAGCTCTCGAAAATTGTTCTGTATCTGGATCATAGAGATAATTCTCTAAATCCGGGATCCGGATGGTTTTTAAGACAAGAGGCAGGATATGGCAGAAAGATCAGGGGTAAAGGTGGCGATGCTAATCCGTCAAATTATTGGGAAATAGGAACTGAAGCATCCTTGTTCTTACCTTTTAGCCAGAATTGGACTTTCCTTCTTGCCTTGAATGGAGGAGTCCGCTCAGGGCAATTAGCAGCAAATGAACAATTTCGGATAGGTGGATACAAGCTGATGAGAGGTTTTCAGGAAGAGAGTCTTTTGACGAGTAGCTACGCTGTGGCAACTGCAGAAATTCGTTTTCTGCTAGCCGGATTATCAAATATTCACCTTTTCTTTGATTATGGAATAATCGAAAATGAAGATTCAGGAGGAATTCCGAAACCCTATATCATGCCATATTCTACAGGCTTAGGCTTGAGTCTGCAAACAAAAGCTGGAATACTACGATTAGATTATGCTTTAGGACAGTATTATGGACAGGGATTTGATGTGCAAAATGGACTAATTCATCTGGGTATTCAAAGCATTTTCTAAATTTGTAAAAAATTTGATATGACACCCAAAACTATTTGTATAACCGGAGCCACCGCAGGTATTGGTCAGGCTACTGCCAAATGCCTGGCGAAAGAAGGTCATCGACTTATTGTTATTGGTCGCAGAGAGAAAAGATTGAAAGAATTCGCAGAGGTGTTACGTAAGGAATACATGATAGATTGCCTGGCAATATCTATCGATATCAGGTCACGTGAAGAAGTGCAAAATGCAATTGGTGCCTTACCAGCTGAATGGAGAGCTATTGATGTTCTGATTAATAATGCTGGTTTAGCAGCAGGCTTGGATCCTGTTCACAAAGCAAGTCTTGATGATTGGGATCAGATGATAGACACTAATGTAAAAGGCTTACTGTTTATGTCTCGCCTTATTTCTCCGGGAATGGTTGATCGTGGAGAGGGACACATTATTAATATTGGGTCGATTGCAGGAAAAGAAGTTTATTCAAATGCTTCAGTATATTGTGCTACAAAGCATGCGGTAGATGCTTTAAGTAAGGGGATGAGACAAGACTTGCTGCCTTATGGTATAAAAGTGACAGCTGTTCATCCTGGAGCTGTTGATACAGAATTTTCAACTGTAAGGTTTAAAGGAGATCAAGAGAGAGTCAGTCAGGTGTATAAAGGGTTTGAGCCACTACGTGCTGAGGATATTGCAGAGACTATCCTTTTTGCACTTTCAAGACCCCCTCATGTAAATATCGATGATATTCTTATAATGCCAAGTGCGCAGGCAAGTGCAACACAAATCAGAAGAAAATAATCAAGAGGAATGTCAGTAAAGCCCTATGGAACAGGAGGTTCTAAAAAGCAGGAAGTCAGGCAGATGTTTGATAATATTGCACCAACCTATGATTTTCTTAATCATGCCCTATCATTGAATATTGATAAAATCTGGAGAAGAAAAGCAATTAATAGTCTTAGGTCAATAAACCCCAAAAAGATTCTTGATATTGCTACCGGTACCGGAGATTTGGCAATTGCAGCATTGAAACTCGGTCCTGATTCAGTTATTGGAGTCGATATTTCTGAGGGAATGATCAGAGTTGGTCAGCAAAAAGTAGAAGCAAAAGGCTTGCAGAGAGTAATTAGTTTTCAAACTGCAGATTCGGAGGAACTGCCTTTTGATGACTGCCAGTTTGATGCGCTAACTGTAGCATTTGGAGTTCGTAATTTTGAAAACCCACAAAAAGGTCTTGCTGAAATGTGTCGGGTTCTCAAGCCTCGGGGACGATTGGTAGTTCTTGAATTTATGATGCCTCGTAGTTTTCCTTTTAAGCAGTTATATCAGCTTTATTTTCAAAAAATACTACCACTGATTGGAAAAGTGATTTCTAAAGATTTTTCTGCTTACCAATATCTTCCAGACTCTGTTCAGAAATTTCCTCAAGGAGAAGATTTTGTTCAAATGCTAAAGGAAGCTGGTTTTGACAAAGCATCATTTAAATCTCTGAGTTTTGGAATTGCGGGTTTGTATATTGGAGATCTAACCTAGGAATTCACGATTTCTATATACTTTTGTACACTGATTATAGTTATTGTAATAAAGGAAAATAAGTGCTGATGAGAAAGATAGTTTTAGCTATGATGTTGTTGTTATTCGGATTTGGAGCTTTCGGGCAAAAGTCAAAACCGATGAACCTAACCACTTTTGATTATATGAAAGCCCATTTGGGTTATTCTGTTGGGATCAATTGGATGACTTTTACTACAGTTCCGAATGAAGGTATGATGCTGACTGTGAAGCAACATCCGGGTATCAATATCAATCTTGTTACCAGTATCAGGCTAGCAAAATATTTGGATTTGAGGATTCTTCCCGGTATCCAGTTTGGACAAAGGGATTTATACATTACTGACAGCACTTCTCTTGAAGAGTGGGATGCGCCAATTGAAAGCGTATTTGTCGATTTTCCGATTCTGCTGAAATATAGTTCAAAGCGAATTAACAATTATGCCCCATATCTTATTGCAGGAATTAATCCGAGATTTGACCTTACTGGTGGCGAAATTTATGATTGGCAGCCTGCTCAGAGATTGGTGAAGGTCTTTGATATTTATCCCGAAATAGGAGTTGGTGTAGATTTTTATCTGGCTAATGTGAAAATGGCAACAGAACTCAAGTTTTCAATAGGAATGAGGGATATCTTCTATCCACCCCCAGATGAAGCAGAATACGACTTATTTGGTCGGGCAATCGATAAGATCTTATCACGAATGGTCATTTTTTCAATACATATAGGATAATGTCAACACAATTATTTCTTGAAGTACATATTGTCTTAAGCCCTCGTCAGGCTTCTGATAAATTTCTGATAATGCGGGCAGCCGCAAAAGCAGCTGATATTAAGACCAATGATGTAAACACTATCGAGATTATTCGGCGATCGATAGATGCAAGGAAGAAACCTGTTAAAATCAATCTTAAGGTTCGATTATATACCAAAGGAAATAAACCTGATACTACTCTAAGAACATTTAAACCACGAAATGTCAAGTCGGCGCAGGAGGTTCTGGTTGTGGGTGCTGGTCCGGCCGGTTTATTTTCAGCACTCCGCTTGATAGAACTAGGGTTTAAGCCGATTGTACTGGAACGAGGCAAAGAGGTTTCTGAGAGAAAAAAGGACATCGCTCTTCTGAATCGAAATATGGATCTTGACACTGAGTCAAATTATTGCTTTGGAGAAGGTGGGGCAGGAGCTTTTTCTGATGGGAAACTTTATACCCGCTCCAAGAAACGAGGAGAAGTGGCAGAAGTGCTTGAATGGCTTGTTCAATTTGGTGCTGATCCGGATATCTTGGTTAATGCTCATCCTCATGTTGGATCTGACAAACTTCCAACGATTATCAGCAATATGCGTTTGGCCATTATTGATGCTGGAGGCTCTGTGGGATTTAACTCAAGAGTAAATAATATCACTATTGAATCAAATAAACTGGTTTCAGTTGAAACGGCTAATGGTGATCGCTTTGAGAATATGCCCATGATTCTTGCGACCGGACATTCAGCTCATGATATATACTATTTGCTTCAGGATAAGAAAGTGCTTTTGGAGATGAAGGGCTTTGCTATGGGAGTTAGAGTTGAGCATCCCCAGGAAATGATTGATCAAATTCAGTATCACTCATCCAGCGGACGCGGCGACTATCTTCCTGCAGCCGAGTATTCTCTTTCTGCCCAATTTAATAATAGGGGAGTATATAGCTTCTGTATGTGTCCGGGTGGTACAATTGTTCCTTCAGCTACTGGTAATAATGAACTGCTTGTTAATGGAATGTCAAATGCCAAAAGAAATTCTTACTGGGCTAACAGTGGGATTGTAGTTGAGATCAGGGAAGGTGACCTGGAGTCGTATCAGAAACATGGGGCATTGGCAGGACTTGCATATCAGGCTGAACTGGAAAAGTTGGCATTTCTGAATGGGGGCAGAGGTTTAGTTGCTCCGGCTCAACGTATTAATGATTTTATCAGAAAAAAAGTTTCAGCATCCTTGCCAGACAGTTCTTATAATCCAGGCTTGGTATCCAGTCCGTTGCATTTTTGGCTTCCTGAAGGAATTAGTCAGCGACTGACTCAGGCATTTAAGAATTTTGATCGTCGGATGTATGGATTTTCCTCCGGAGCAGGGATTCTGGTTGGTGTCGAATCCAGAACATCGTCACCTGTGAGGATACCTCGAAATCACACTGATCTTCAACATGTGCAAATATCTGGTTTATTTCCTTGTGGTGAAGGTGCCGGATATGCTGGAGGTATTGTTTCATCTGCTCTGGATGGTATGATGTGTGCAGCAGGAGTCAGCAGAGTTTTTGGCGTCGAAACTCACTAAGTACAATACCCGCAGCTGTCGCAGCATTCAGCGATTCAGGGTGTTCTGAAGACGCAGAGAACCTGGGAATGTAAAGAGGCTTTGTGACAATCTTACTAATCTCCTTACTTATTCCTTTAGATTCATTTCCTATTACAATGATTCCGCTTGGAGATATGTTCGATGTATAGATATTCTCTCCATCCAACATCATTCCATATATAGTAGGAGTAGTATTTGTGGATTGTAGCATAGATAATAGATCGCCCCGGTGAAAAGTAGTTCTGAATATGGAACCCATACTTGATTGAATAACCTTGGGATTATATGGATCGACAGAGTTATTTGAGAGCAAAATAGATTTTACACCAAACCACTCTGCAATTCTGAAAAGACTGCCCATATTTCCAGGATCCTGAATATGGTCAGTTGCCAGATACAGCTCATTTTGCTCAAGAGAGGGTATCGGAGGTGTCTCTGGATGTCGAAGTAAAGCTACACTCTGATTTGGACTTTTCTGAATACTTATCTGTTCTAGCTGCTTTGGTGTAATTGATGTAACCAAACAGCCTGAGTTTGAAATCAACTCTGAATTGTTATTGATCCAGACATCAAGTGCAAATATTTCCAGTAATTGGTATCCTGGCAAATAGGATTTTCGCAGGCACTCTTTTACCAGCTTCTCTCCTTCTACCAGAATTTGTTTTTCTTTAGACCTAAACTTGTTAATTTGTAAACTTCTTAAGAATTTTAGTTGTGAATGACTCAGCATATTACAGTTTTGAGTTTCTTTGCATTAAAGAAACAAAAAATGCCTGATAGTTATCGGGTCATTAATCGATGCTTTAAATGAGGAAATTATACATTAGGTACGGAGTTGTAATTACTAGCTTGATTTTTATCATGGCTGCATGTAATTCAACTAAGTATATTCCTGAAGGAAAGTACCTATTGATAAAAAATGAGATTAATGTAGATCAGCCTGTTCTTTCTGGAAAAGAGTTTCAGTCATATTTCAGACAACGGCCTAACAAAAAAATATTTGGATTTTGGCGTTTCCACATGGGCTTATATAATTTTTCTAACCCCGAAAAAGAAACATCATTTCATAATTGGCTGAGGAGTATTGGTGAGGAACCTATCGTATACGAACCATATTTGTCTTCAAAATCCATATCTCAATTAGGTGCCTTTTTGAGTAATAAGGGCTTTTACCACTCCGTTATTCGTGATACCCTGATCATCAAGGGAAGAAAGGCCGTTCTGCAATATAATATTAGCCTTGGAGAACCATATGTGCTGGATGAAATAGAGTGGACGTCAGAAGAGTTAGTCTTAGATCAGCGGATTGCAGATCTGATAAGAGGAGATTCCTTACAGCATTTGATAAAATCTGGTGATCGATTTGATTCAGACATATGACGAAAAGAGAGAATCAGGATAAGCAATGAGCTTAGAGAAATAGGTTATTATGACTTCTCTAAAGAATATATTCATTTTGTAGCTGATACATTTGCCTCAACCAAAACAGTCAACTTAAAGCTGGGAGTAAAGCAGCCAAAAAGAAAGGAAGCTAGATTTCAGATAAATGAACATCAACGATTTAGGATTCGCGATATCACTGTTATAGGTGACTTTAATCCAAAGCAATTTATGCAGAGTCCGAATACTTATTTTCTCAATTCTGATACAATTCAATTTAGTGAACTTGATTACGTTTTTAATGAGCAACTAAGTGTTAAGAAAAACTTACTTCACTCTTCTATATATATATCTGAGGGTGAATTGTTTTCACAGTCAAAGGTTGACAAAACACATAGTACTCTGAATAATTTGCAAAATTTCAGGACAATAAATCTTCTTTTTGAACCTGTTGATTCGCTTGGTGTTGATTCTATTCAGTTGCTGGATTGCAAAATCGAACTTACCCCTCTTACTAAGCAGTCGTATGATATTGCTCTTGAAGGCACTCATTCTTCTGGTAACCTGGGGATGGCTGGGAACCTCATATATAAACACCGCAATCTTTTCCACGGAGCAGAGAGCTTTGAGTTACGATTTAAAGGAGCAATTGAGTTTTTGACAAATTCGAAGAACGATTTCAATCGAATGATTGAGTATGGGGTAGAAACCCGACTTAACGTGCCGCAGTTCTGGCTGCCAATTAAGTTAGAAGCTCTGCAGAAAAGGTATTCGCCTCGCACTATGCTGTCTTTTAATTATAATTATCAGTCACGTCCTGAAATAACACGCACTATTGCCGCTGCTGGATTTGGCTACCACTGGAAATCTTCCAGGTTTTTGAACCATCAGATCAATATTGTAGATTTGAATTATGTTAGTGTTACTGAAATGTCAGAGCGTTTTAGTGAGATTATAAGTGGCACCTACCTTGAGGATAGCTACCGATCACATGTGATTTCTGCTTTTAATTATTCCTTTACATTCAGTAATCAGAAGCTCAATCGACAACGAAATTTCTTTTTTGTTAGTTTTAGACCAGAGGTGGCAGGTAATCTGTTTTCTATGGTTTATGGTATGTCAGGAAATGAACGACCTGATGGTGGTTATTTGTTTTTTGATACTCCATATTCTCAATACTTTATGGCTGATATAGATTTCCGGTATTATCGAGTGATAAATGATGCTAACCGACTTGTATTCAGGTTATTTGCTGGAGCTGGCTATCCTTTTGGTAATGCTGAAGTTATGCCTTTTGAAAAGCGGTATTTCTCTGGTGGATCCAATGGTATTAGAGCCTGGCAAGTGCGATCTCTTGGTCCGGGTTCCTATATTTTGCCAGCAGATCGTGAGGATCAATATCCAAACCAATTGGGAGATATCAAACTGGAGTCAAATTTTGAATATCGTTTTGATCTTTTCTGGAGTTTTAAGGGAGCTGTTTTTTTGGATGCCGGTAATATTTGGGCCATCAAGCCTGATTTGGATCAACCTGGAGCAGAGTTCTCTCTTGATAGTTTCTACAATGAAATTGCAGTTGGAACAGGATTTGGACTAAGGTTGGATCTTTCGTTTTTTGTAGCTCGTTTGGATTTGGGTATAAAGCTTCGTGATCCCAGCATGATTAGTGGTGCTGCTTGGATCCCTTTTTCAAGATCTTATGGCTGGGATGACTTTATGCTCAATTTTGCTATCGGATATCCCTTCTGATCCGGTGTAATTCTGTATCTTTGCGCGCGACATAAATAGAAAAAACATGAAAATTTCTGAAAAAATTAGTGCTGGTGTTGTAACTGGCCAGGATCTGAACACTCTTTTTGATATTGCAAAGGAAAATCATTTTGCTATACCTGCTGTTAATGTGGTTGGCACCGATTCAATCAATGCCGTTATGGAAGCAGCTAAACTGGCTAATTCTCCGGTTATTGTGCAGTTTTCTAATGGTGGTGCTGCCTTCTGGGCAGGAAAAGGACTGAGTGTTAAAGGACAACAAGCAGGAGTACTGGGAGGCATTGCAGGTGCAAAGCATGTTCATATTTTGGCAGAGCATTATGGTGTGCCCGTCATTTTACATACTGATCATGCTGCCAAAAAGCTTTTGCCATGGATTGATGGTCTTCTCGATGAAGGAGAAAAACATTTTGCTCAATATGGTAAGCCTTTATATAGCTCGCATATGCTGGACTTATCTGAGGAAAGTATTGAAGCAAATATTGAAATATGCAAAAACTATCTGGAGCGCATGACCAAAATGGGTATGACGCTTGAGATCGAACTAGGAGTTACTGGTGGTGAGGAAGATGGAGTTGATAACTCAGAAATAGACAACTCTCTATTGTACACACAGCCTGAACATGTTGCTTTTGCGTACGAGGAGCTAAAAATGGTTTCTGATAATTTTACTGTAGCTGCTGCTTTTGGAAATGTTCATGGTGTTTATAAGCCTGGTAACGTTGTTCTTCAACCAAAAATCTTAAAAAATTCTCAGGATTATATTCAATCAAAATTCAGCACAGGATCAAAACCTGTAAACTTTGTATTTCATGGTGGTTCAGGATCAACTCAGGATGAAATCCGTGAGGCAATTTCTTATGGAGTAATAAAAATGAATATTGATACTGATACTCAATGGGCATATTGGTTAGGTATTCGTGATTATTATAAAGCAAATGAGGGATATTTGCAGTCGCAGATAGGTAATCCTGATGGCGCAGATAAGCCTAATAAGAAGAAGTATGATCCAAGAGTTTGGCTGCGTGCAGGTGAAAATACAATGGTGGAAAGATTAATGGTGGCATTCGAAGACCTTAATTGTATCGACCGGTTTTAATATCGGTATCTTAACTAGATATCACACAAGAAAAATCCTATGGCTGGAGTATCTCCTAATAAACGCGATAATTTTGGAAGTAAGTTTGGTGTAATTGCCGCCGCTGCCGGTTCTGCAGTGGGTTTGGGTAATATCTGGAAATTCCCCTACGAACTTGGGAATAATGGGGGAGGGGCATTCCTCGTGTTTTACCTTATTTTTGTTGCAATGATTGGAATCCCAGTCATGATTGCTGAATTTACTATTGGTAGAAATGGCCAGAAAAATCCTATTGGTAGCTTTAAATTTATTAAACCCGGAAAACCCTGGTTTCTGGTTGGAGTAATGGGAGTTGGTGCAGCTTTTATGATTTTTGCTTTCTATGGTTCTGTTGCTGGTTGGACTCTCGAGTACTTATTCCAATCTTTTAAAGGTGGCTTTGAAGGAAAGAATCCTGATGAACTCAACTCAATGTTTACCACTTTTGTTGAGGATCCGATAAGACCCATCGTTTGGCAGGTTCTTTTTGTAATACTAACTACATCTGTTGTGATTGCGGGTGTGAAGAATGGTATTGAGAAGTATACAAAGATTCTGATGCCTGTGCTGGTTGTGATTATTCTAATCCTTGTGGTTAGATCGGTTACGCTTCCTGGTGCCGGTGAAGGACTGAAGTTTTTGTTTAAGCCAGATTTTAGTAAAATTAATGCCACTGTTATTTTGAGTGCCTTAGGACAGGCTTTCTTCTCTTTAAGTCTTGGCATGGGAACAATTATTACTTATGGTTCCTATATTAATAGAAATAATAATCTTGGTACTACTGCCATTCAGGTTTCGATAGCTGATACACTGATTGCTATTCTTGCAGGTGTGGCTATTTTCCCTGCTGTGTTTGCTTTTGGTATTAATCCATCTCAGGGAGAAGGACTTATCTTCGTTACTATCCCAACGATCTTTGAGCAAATGCCAGGTGGCTATTTCTTCTCGATCCTATTTTTTATATTATTAGCTGTTGCTGCTCTTACATCTACAATCTCCCTGTTGGAAGTTATCGTGTCATATTTTTCTGAAGAGTATAAAATATCAAGAAAAAAGGCTGCTTTGATATCTTCTTCAATTATTCTGGTGCTTGGGATCCTATGCACCATGTCAAATGGTGGAGTTTTAAAGGATTTCAAGATCTTTGGATATAATATCTGGGGATTGCTAGAGTTTACGAGTGCTGATATCCTATTGCCTCTTGGTGGTTTCTTTATTGTGATTTTTGTGGGATTCTTTATGGGCAAGAAAAGGGTGACGGATGAGTTGACAAATAATGGCACGCTAAAGGCTAAATTGCTGCCTGTTGCACTATTTTTGATTCGTTTTGTTGCACCAGTTGGAATCGCTTTAGTCTTCCTGAACGTTATTGGATTACTGAAATTCTAATAATTTTAGCTGTTTTTTTTCCATTTATGCTCATTGGATGCATATATATTATTGTAAGATAATAAATGTGTGAATATGGCTATTTTGAAGATCTCAAGATACACCCGATCTGAAAGGAGAGCAATTGGGTTGCTAACTGGAATAATACTACTTATCAATCTTGGTACTGTAGCTTTGCGTTCATTTGCTGAACCTCAGCATATATTAATGCAAGATGGTTTTGCTAACAATATTAGTGATTCTGTAGATATACCTTCTAAACAGAGTGTTAACCTGGAACTTAACTCAGCAGATAGTATTGATCTGCTAGCATTGTATGGTATTGGAGCAGTTTTCTCTCGTAGAATATTGAAATACAGGAGTCTGTTAGGAGGATATTATTCACCTGAGCAATTACTTGAAGTGTATGGTATGGATTCAGCCAGATATCTTGGATTTCATGAAGAAATTAGTGCTGATCCTAATTTGATTCGAAAAATAAATCTGACAACAGTGGAATTTAGAGACTTACTAAGGCATCCATACATACAGTATGATATGGTGAAATCATTCGTATCATACAGAGACAGAAGTGGTCCGCCTACAAGTTTGTCTTTACTTTGGACAGAAGCATCATGGCCCGATTCACTAAAGTCTTGCTTGTTGCCATATCTAAGTCTGGGTGAGTGAAATATTTTGGTCTTTTGCTTTTTGAGATTTCAAAAAAAATCCCTTTCTTTGCACTCCGAAATTGAATTAGATCGAATTAATTAGTTACGCAAATGATTATTATTCCGGTAAAAGAAGGTGAAAATATTGAGAGATCGTTGAAGAAGTTCAAACGTAAGTTTGAAAAGACTGGCACGGTTAAAGAACTAAGAAGTCGTCAGGCATATATGAAACCTTCTGTTAAGAAAAGGCATCAGTATTTGAAAGCTGTTTACATCCAGCAGCTTCAAGACAAGGCAGAGAACGAGTAGATCGCTTTTTGGGATTTTGTTCCGAAACAAATTTTCGGTTCATACGTTATACTAAACTATAATGTAGCCTAAGCTTTTTATGCCGGTCATCGATCAGTTTTTTCACCATCTTGAGTTTGAAAAACGGTTATCTGTACGTACAATTACGTCTTACAGAACAGACTTGTTGCAATTCGTTGATTTCTTAAAGATTGACCAAGATGCACTATCACCATCTGAACTTAGTTCAGTAATTCTTCGTTCATGGCTTGTATTTCTCATGGACAAAGGTATTTCTGCCCGATCTGTCCATCGAAAGATTTCATCACTCAGACATTTTTTTCGTTTTTGTATTCGTGAAGGAGTAATCACTTCTAATCCTGCAGATAATTTGGTTCTACCCAGGATTCGCAAGAAACTTCCGGTTTTTGTAGAGGAGGTATCTATTCAAAACTTGCTGGATGGTGATCATTTTGATGAAGATTTTGCCGGTCAGCGTGATCATCTTGTATTTGAGATACTGTATGGTACCGGTATTCGCCTTTCTGAATTGATCGATATTAAGGAATTTGACTTTGATATGACCAATTCTACTGTTAAAGTGAGAGGTAAGGGATCAAAAGATCGAATAGTCCCTTTTCCTGTAAGTATCAGACCAATGATTACGAATTATCTTACTCTGAGAGAGGATCTTTTCGCTTCTGATCATGAGTCTTATTTCTTTTTGACAAACAGAGGTAAAAAGATGTACCCAAAATTTGTTTATAGACTTGTAAAAGGGTATCTTAGTTATGTTACTACGGTCAGTAAAAAGAGCCCACATGTTTTGAGGCATAGTTATGCTACTCATTTATTGAATAAGGGTGCTGATCTGAATGCAATAAAGGAACTATTAGGACATTCGAACTTGGCTGCTACACAGATATACACACATACCAGTTTAGAGAAATTAAAACAAATCCATCGGAAGGCTCATCCAAGAGCTAATGATGAATAAAAATTGGAGGACAAAATATATGAATATTAAGATCCATTCTTTGCATTTTGATGCTGATCAAAAGTTGCTAGACTTTGTGGAAGAAAGAATAAATAAGCTTTCACAGTATGAAGATCGCATTTTAAGTACTGAAGTTTATCTTCGATTAGACAAAGCTCCTGACTCAGGGAACAAGGTTGCTGAAATAAAGATGATTATTGCCGGCGGTAAGGCTTTTGCCAAGAAGCAATGCAAGAGCTTTGAGGAGGCTGTAGATCAGGCCGTTGAGGCTCTTCGTCGTCAGCTGGTTAAACAAAAGCAGAAAAAAATAGGACGATAGAGAAAAAACTCACTCTGATATTTTGAGTTGTATAAATATAATTATACATTTGCAGACCCAAAATTAGGGAAAAGTTCTGTTCTTTCTTAAGTCTTGAAAAAATCAGAAAGTTGCCAATGTAGCTCAGTTGGTCAAAGCAGATGATTTGGAATCAGCAGGCCGTGGGTTCGAATCCCTCCATTGGCTCTGTGATGTAATAATATGGGGAGATACCAAAGTGGCCAACTGGGG